>NZ_JAVJQN010000076.1:0-14569 GCF_040218245.1 Coleofasciculus sp. E1-EBD-02
GACACCCGACACCCTTGCTCAACCGAGCTTTTCGCTCTAAGTTGCTAGTGTAGTATAAAGTCTTGATAGAAGTCTATAACTTATAGGTTATATATCCGTGCGCCTCGTGACTTTTTCAGTTTTGGCAAAAATCAACGTAAAATCAAGGGTTACAGGTGGTAATAGATACCCCGGTGGGTGATACCGGGGATTGATAAGCTAATTATGCTCTGCTGGGAAGTTTTTCTATAACTAAAGCAAATACCAACTTTGTTCATTTAACATAGATGCAAGGAATAGAATCCTTTCTGCTCGGTCTTTTGGGGCATCTGGGTATGATTGGCATATATCTTCGCAGGCTTCTCTTATAGCGAGTGCCGTGTAAAATTTGGTTAGTTTTATACATTGTATTGATATAGGTTGTATGCGGCTCCGCTTTCCTCTTAGGTGCTTTTGGAGTAAAACTCTGAGACAAGCTTTATCCCAAGCGGATAATTTTGATGATTTCATAACTTTCTTTTATAGGTGTGTTCACTACTGCGTCAAAATTTGCTTATCAATTCTTGGGGTAATTGTTTGGATCTATATCTGGCTTGGTTTCTGAGTTGATAAGTTTTTCTGATAAGGGATAACTCCAGCAGGGGCTAATTTACTTATCAGTCGATGCCCGTTACTAGAAACAGTAACGGGCGTGAGAGTTTTTAGCCCTTAAGCTTCAGAGCCTTTTTAAGCTCTTTGAACAGCAACTTGCATCCGTAAGCGGCTGTTTGACTGATAATCAGCTTCCCAAAGTGGTTTCCCCCTTGGTTGTTCTTCTCGAACTGCTCCTGGCGTTTGTCGTAGAATTCCCCGAGTTTTTCTCCAATCGCTCCCCGTGGGCGGTTTTTCGTCGGGGCGATCGCCACCAAGATCCACATATAGAGTTCAGTCCTGCACATCTTACTGCCGCTCCCGGCATTCCATCCTTTACGGTCGCCGCTACTTATCTCGTCTCCTGCCATGCCCAACCGTTTTTTAAAACTGCCTAATGATTCAAATTTACTCAGTGGGTAGATGTGGCACAGTAACAGCGCCCGTGGTCGCAGTCCGATACCGAACTTGTCAAAGGTTCGGTTATATTCTTTGAACTGTGGAAGGTAAACCAGTTCTTCTAGCTTCTGTTCTCCTTCGTGTTCCCAGCAGTGTATCTGACAAAGCAGTTCAGCATATCGCTGGGAAAACTGACTGATTTCGATTCCATACGCCGGTGCCACTGATTTGTCATAGAGTCGGTCGTAATAGAAGTTACGCCGTACTCCTGTTCGTTCGATGTTCGCTAGCCATGCCCATAGAGGAGTTAATCCATCCTTTCCCGGCTGGGAGTTTTTGAATGCTGCCTCTGGAAACTCCCGGCATAATTGCTGGCGTACTCGATTGATAATTGGTGACTGTACGCGGGTTAGAGATTTCATCTGTAAATACAGATCTCGGATTTCTATGATAGCTCCTGGTTCAAACTGAAGGAACTGATCAGGTTTTCCCCAGTGTTCGTGTGAATAAGCAGCCAGTGCTAAAGCATCCGCCAAGTCATTCTTATCCGGTAGCTTATGGCTTTTCCGATAGTGGGTAGCTTCTGCATGACCCACCCATAATACTTGAATTCCTTCGCACTGGCAGATGTGACTGATTAACCACGAGTAGTGAACTCCAGTAGGCTCTAGGACAATGGCATTTGGCTTAAGCTCGAGCAGATTTGATATCCCTTTCTTAGTGAAGTAGAACGTCAGTTCATCTTCTACGGGGTCTTTAGATCGGTTCTTGAATGAATTTTTCCAAAAGTTCCGTAGATGGCTGGGTCTTTCTTCCAGCAGCCAACACACTACACGATCTTTACAGATATCGCCGCCTAAGATTTTTAGTTTCTTCATTTTTCTAGGTTCTGTAATGGGAGTAAAGCCTGCAACAAGTACCTGGTCAAGAATCTCCCGAAATAATTAGCGTAATCATCAATTCGCTCTGAAACCAGGTAGCAGGTAACCAACCTAGAAAGGTTGGACAGCATAGATTCGCAACTCTATGCCGCGACACTAATCAGTGTTTCGCCAGATGAGTTAGATCTGGCTCGTCAGGCGGACTTATGTTATAATGTCGGTCAAGTAATGCAGTAGGTGCAGTCACGAAAAGCTAAATCCTTTTGAGACATTTCACCTTAAAACTGCGTGCCTACTGCGTCTGGTTTTGTTCCTTTAGGAACTGAGCGGTTAAGTTTGCGACCTCACCGCAGCCCCCCTTCCTTAACTGGGAAGGTAGGGTGCGATAAAGTTAACTACCAGGCGATATCCTTATATCCTTTTTCTAATTCTTCAGATAAATCCTGTTTTTGGTCTTCCTCGGTGTTAAACGTAGGTTCCCAAGCAGGATTTATTTCTTTGTCGCCGTCTTCTCCAGATACTCCGTAAGGTATGTATTTAGGTTGCTGGGTATCAGAGTTTGGACTAGTATCGAAAATCTCCTTGATTTCTTCATCACAATTATCTGGTGTATCCCAGTTGCTTAGGTCTAAAACCATATCGCTTACTCGGTCTATCAGGTTGTTGGGATTATCGAAGCCAGCACCAATGATTTCTCCAATTAGTGCGGATAGGTGTTCTAGTGCTATTTGTTCCCAGGGATTAAGTGTTCGATAGTTGTATCCGTTGTTTTGCATTTTGATATCTCCTAAAAATTAAGTTTGGAAAGTTCGGGATAGTTAGTTTCTATCCATTCGATAATCTCAGTGAATTGTTGTGGGTTTATTGTGTTTTTTTCTTGTTCAGTTTGCCAGTTTGTTAAGTTCCAATCTATTGAAACTTCAATGCTATTAAGGGTTACTTGCAATCTAGCTATCCTTTTTCGTAAGCTTTTTATATCTTTAAAGCCTTGACTAGATATTTCTTGGCTTATAACCATTAGCTCTCGAAGTGTTAGTATTTCCCAAAGGTGTGAGATTCGATAGTTGTATCCGTTGTTTTGCATTTTTTCACTCCTAGTTTTCAACTTTTGAACGCATAGGGTAGTTAGTTTTAGCCCATTCAGTAACCTCAGTAATTTCCATTTGGTTAAACTTTTGGGCAGCTTCCTGTACCAACCGTTTTTTTATCTGTGTGTGCGGTTCTCCTGTAGTTTGTGACAGTTCCTTGGCGGCTAAATCGAGCGCCATGATGATAATTCCGGGTATATCTGAGTAATTCATTGGTTAGCCTCAATATCTTCGCAGGTGATTATGTGTGTAGACCATTCGAGTTCTCCAGCTATCTCACATATTTTGTCTCTTAGTTCTAGTGGGCTTTTGAATTCTGAGGAGACAATTTTTTTATTGAGAATCGATAAATTCTTAGATGTTTCTACCTCCCAGTATTTGTACCATTGTTCTAAACCATTTGGAATTAGTTGATTTGCGATTGTTTTTCTGTACTCTTCAACTATGAGTTCATTGGCTATATCTATTCCAAGTTCTTTTTTAAGAACCTCGAACGGTATTGGATAGACCATTGAACGAGCTGCCGTTATACGTACAATTCGCTTAAGTTTAAACCAGGTTTTTTTGTCTAGATTTTGCGGCTTTTTGCAGTGTTGGGTTACAGAGGTTATTAGCTTAAGCAGTTTTGCCGCGAATTCTTCTGTGCATTGTACATAGCAAAGATGACCCCATTGTCCCCATTTTAATTTTCTGTTTTCTTCTATTCCTTTAGCGTAGAATTCGTACAAACTGTTGTTCTCATCTACCATTCTGTAGTGGAAAAACATTTATTTTCTCCCTAACCAAATAATTTCGTTTTCATTATTCACCCATTTTTGAACACAACATGGATAACCTTTGCCCTCTAAACGAGGCTGATAAATTAGATGCTTGATTTTGGCGTACATTCCTATAACTTCCTCAACAGAATAGTTTTGCCAATATTTAAGCTGTTTATACTTATTTATTACATCCAGAAAATCAGATTCTGTTTGACATTGAGTGCCAGTAATTAATTTTCTGACTTCCGACACTTCAACTTCTCCCGAAAGTAAATCAGACATACATCTTGAAAAACTAAGCCCGATTAATTTTGGTTCATTTGATGTAAAAAACTCTATGTGTTTTTCTTGCGTTGGCTTTTCATGCTTTATCGCTAAATCCCCTGTTAATTTAGTTAATTCGTTTAACGGTGTTGGCTTTTCCTCCGCTAAATTCTCTATGAAAATTTGTCTGAGCCATTCAATTAGTTTCATATTTTTACCTAACCATGTAATTTTTGACAGAGAAATCTAGGGCTTGCCATTGATGACATTCCTGATCTGGATTTGATGGGTAGTAGAAAAGAAAGGTGCTGATGTTCCCAAACTTTCATCATCAGCACCTATTCATCAAACAGGGTGCTTGTTAATCGAGGGCGTTATTTATGTATAGTCATCACCTCCCTGATGTGGACGTGTTTGATGTGGACGTGTTACCACAAATCCTTTATTAGGTAGACACTCTGCGATGCTACGGCTTACGGTGCTTCCGCTTCTGTGAGGATTGTGGGACACTGATAGACACTCTTAGAGATGGCAGCCATTTTCACTTTGCTCGGTGTCGAGGCTGTCTCCTTTTGTTGTCTCTTTTAAGAACTATAGTTCTAGACAGAGTGTTTGTCAAGAACTATGGTTCTATTTATGGTAAAATGGCTAAAAATAACAGTTTGACTTCAAAACCCGTGTCTGTTTTGCAGCGTTTTCGTGAGGAGGCGGGTCTAACTCAAGCACAGTTGGCAAAGTTGATTCCGGATAAGACCGGTAGAAAGACTTTGAGTCAGCGATCTGTTAGTAAGTGGGAAACTGGTCAGTCTCAACCTGAATTAACGATTTCTCAGACTAAAGCTTTGTGTCGTGCTTTAGGTAAATCTCTTGATGAATTGCCTGATAATTTGGGTTTTCCTAAACACTTTGATGATATTGGGGGTGATTGATTTAACTATATTAGCAATAATTCACTAGCAGGCTTGGGGTGGCTCCGGCGAAGCGGATGGCTAGGTTGCCGTGTTCAGTGTATGGAGTATGTATTTAATTAGGTATCGGCAAGCTAGACGCGAGAGCCGCCCCTGCCTGCCACCCGTCGTAGATTGTTGTAGAAGTCCATTTTTAGGAGAGTTATGAAAGATCAACTGAGGATGTGGCGGAATCATTTTAGTGATTCAAGACCTTATCCTTTCAATAATATTTCGTGGGTCGATCGTCCTGGTTATATATACGGTGATCCTTGCCCTACCTCTAAGTTCTCTGTTGAGGAACTTAAACGGATGGGAGTTAGGGGCTGTTATCGTGCTGATTCTTGTGAGTTTGTCACCAACGAATTTCCGTAGATGAGACGCGAGAGCCGCCCCTGCCTGCCACCTCTCCCAGATGTGTGATTAGTCGAGTTTTGTCATCTAGCCCATTTTATGATGAATTATGGATACTATATCTCGTCTTCTTCTCTTGCTTTCAAATCACCATGAGCTGTTTTGTCTGCTTGAAAACTTATCTCCTGACTCTCTTTTGGAACTTGTTGACGATATTCAGGAAGACATTCAGGAAGATATTCAGGAAGATATTCAGGAAGATATTGACTATGAGAAAACCTTTACCACTAAACAAAATCATTGATAAGCTTGACCGTCTTTATGATTTCCGAGAGGTTTTAGAGCGTGAGGACGCTACTCAGCCTGCTCTCTGGGGTCTTGAAGATAGGATTCTTTCTCTCGAATATTTTTTAGAGGAGTTACATACGTTATGAGCGTCCAAGAGCATCTCATTTGCATTGTTTGTTTTTGTATATTTATTTTCCTCCTATTCTCTATTTGATATGAATTATGGATACTACATTTCGCCTTCTTCTCTTGCTCTCAAATTACCATGATTTCTGTTCTCAGCTCCAAGACTTATCTCCTGACTCTCTTTTAGAATATGCTGTGATTAAAATTCAATACGGTGGCTATATTAGTGCCACAAGACATGGGGTTTCATTTTCTGAGCCTTGTTTTGTTATCTGTGACTCCCCCTTAAAAGTTCTTTCTGAACTTAAAAGTGAATGTATACATAGGTTTCCCCATGCTGAAGGATTCATTAATCATTCGACATCAAGTTTTGATGAAGTAGTTATTTATGGTGTTGTTGAGGAGGATTAACTAAACTAAAATGGAAACACTTCTAGCTGCTTTAATAGGATCTGCTCAAATTATTATCGTTCCAACCGTAACTTTAGGTTCAGCTCGACTGTTTCGGGCATTACTTGAATATTTAGACAAGCCAAAACCTAGATATTCTAGTTTGGATGTCGCGATAGCTGAAATAGCTTTAGGGGTTCGTGATGGTCGTTTCGCTGTTGATGATGTTGATTTTCTTTTAAATGGGTTTTCTGAAGAACAGAAAAATACAGCTTTGTCTATTCTTTATAAAACTGAATATTTAACGATTTTAGATGTAGATTTTCAGGAGGTAGAAGAACAAATGTTATTTTGTCAGGTTCTAGCTTCTTCCGTTTCTTCAGTGCATTCTGTCTTAAATGATTTGGAGTAAAAGGATGAAAAGATTTTTCTGGTTTGTTGAACAGCTTTTTCTAGCGGCGGTTTTTTATATTTCTTTTTCTTCTATTTTCGTAGAATTGGGGGTTTTGATATGCATCCGCGTTATCCACGTTATCCAGGGCGCCGTCACTGGTCTGCTGTTAAGCAGTTTCAACTTGATCTTCCCCAGATGAGCCCAGAGGAATTTATAAGTTACTGGGATGTGACTTATAGTCAGCTAGCTGAAATTTGCTTTTGCTCTGACCGGACTGTTAAACGTTGGTTTGCTGGCTTGTCTTCACCGACTGTCTTCCACAAATTCTGGCTTTCTCAAACTCATCAGTTCTGGTCTCAGCTATAGCAATATTTTTATATATACCTTTACATATCTAAATATTTGGGGACATTTGTCCCTAATTTTGCTCTCTTTACCAAGAGAGCCTTTTTAATAGATTTGTGGAATTCATTTAATCCCTCGCGGTTTACCTGGGTTATCGTCATAAATGGCGAGGGATTATTTTGTTCAATTTTAAGGAGGGATGAATCATAGATGAAGCTGACTGTATTTACAGTTGTTAAGGGTGCGGTTCCTTATCGTGATCATGTTCGCATTAACAAAGATAGAAGCTCAAAATCAAGCTCTAGTTGGAGCAATGGCACCAATAAATCAGTATCGCCGTAGTCGCTGGTTCAATTGGGAGGTTTTTATTTGGGCGTTTCTTCATGGGCGGTTTAGAGGTGAGGATGGATTAGTTATTAAGTTTTTTACTCTGAACACAACCTGTTACAGTCACTTTTCTGGGCAGATAGCCTATGGGTTTTGCATTCGTCCGGAGATCTCTTGGGAGTTAATTGATGAATTTGGGGAGGATGTGTTAGGCATCAAAAATTTTTCTTCTGAGTTTATCCCGTTTTAGGAAGTTAAGTAATGATTTAAAAAAAAGGAGGATGAATAATGGCAAATGTAAGTGTAAGCGATGTCGTTATAATTCGCGGGGCGGTTGTTATTAATGCTGCCAAGGCTGAGAAAAAATATGAGAAAGCTCCAGAACGGGTGAGGCTTTCTTTAGTAGTTCGTAAATGGGCGGGGAAATTGGAAGTCCTCTTTGGAGTAGACGATAAGGTTTCCAAGAAAAAACCTCTTAATGTCAAGCTAGATCCTGCCGTTTTTCGCAAGCTTCGCTCTTTTGGACTTCGCCAAGGTTCCCGGTGTGATTTTGAATTGGCGGTGGGCGGTTGGTCTACCGATCGTGATAGTGGTTCCTGGTATGAATTCCTCGGACTGATTAAAGTAGACGATCGGGATATCAACTATTTTGTATACCAAGATGAAGAGACGGATAATCTTGGTAGTGATACCTTTAGCTGGGAAGAAAACGGATATGAACAGGAAGCAACAGCAGTAGAGGAAATGGTTTGATGTGGTGGTTTTCCTTTTTCCTTTTTTTGCTTGTTGCTTGTAGTTCAGCTAAAAATCCATACTACCAGGATCAACTTATTGAGATTGAGGGACAAGAATGTACTCCAGCTGGTTTAGATCCTCCCATTTGTGAGTATCAGATTAACTATCGAGGTACTACTTTAGTAGTGCCAGAGGAGGCAATCAAATGGAAATAGAATCCTTTATTTTTGAATCTGGCAGTGTTTGTGAAGCTGTGTTTGCGGGTGCAGATCTAACTACTGAAGCTTCTGAAAGTGTAGGAGATTGTCTTCTTAAACTAGGAATCCTCCCCCAGTTCTCACCCGATGGATTATCCCTCATACTTCAACACCTAGACTCAATCCTGCCAACACTTTCCCGGATTGTAATCTTTGCCCTGTACTGTACGTTACTCTGGTGGGTTTATGATGCTACACCACATTTTTATTAGTGCCTGGACTATTCCAGAAGCTTGTCAATTTATTGATGTGGCTCTTACCAGTTTTTTTCCAGTAATTACGGCGGCTTTTGGAATAGCCATGGCGATTAAATTCTCTGGTCTTTTATTGGGCTAATGAAACATGCTTCAATCAATTTTACTGTTTCTTGAGAAATTAATTCACCACACATTCTGGTGGGTAATGATTGGTTCTATTGCTGCCTTTTGCATTAATTGGTGGCTTGAATCCCGTCAGAAGAGGGTGAAAAAACCCAAGTCTAAGTCTAAGCAACCGAAATCAGTTAGGAGTGCTAAACGATGATAGCTCAGATTACCATTCCAGATTTTACAATGCCCGTCACTCCTACCCAGTTTGTTGCTGGGGTTGAGGAAATGGTGACGCCTGAAATTATTACTTTTGTTTCAGCAATGGCGGCTATCTCATTATTCAAAGCACTAATGTTTGGAGGTCGGTAGTGGATGAAGATGAAAGAATTAAACAATGTGAAGCAAAAATTGAAAATGGGGAGGTCGATTGCCAGAGTAATTTTCTTCATGACTGTTGTTTTATTTCTGGCACTGGCAGCACCATCGGAGGCGGTGGCGGTGAATTCCTCGGTGGTGACGATTTCTTCCAAGATTCCTTTGGAAAATCCCAAGATTTTTTTGATTCCATCGGCGGGGCTGGAATTGTTGCAATCCTGGCGGTTGCCTTTGTTGTCTCCCGTATTAGGGCAAATTGAAAAAATGCCGACTGGGGACCAATTAAACGGCTTTATGAAGACTTCTTTTAAGTGGGGGATTGAGACCGGTTGGAAATTTCTTTCTCTTCTATTTGCTTTAAAAGTTGCGTCATCGGTTTTCAAATAATGATTAAATTTGCACGACCACCACCTTTTTGGGTGTTCACTAGAGTTTTCTGAGTTTGTTCTCTAAATTTAAGAGGTTAAGATGAAACTGAAAATCAAGCATCGGATTGACAAATTCATGCGGAAATGGTATGCACCGCCTGTTATTGCTGCTGGTGTTACCCTAACTGTTCTCGCTGTTGCTAATCCTGCCTCTGCTCAAACTACCGTTGAAGCTGAAATGGACAAGGTCAAGCTTGTGTCCGCCCACTTAATTACTGTTACTCAGGGCATGGCGGAAGCGTCAATCTTGCCTGTGGGTATCAGTTCATCAGTTAAAATTCTACGTCATGTTGTTTTAAACAACGTCTAGGAGGTTTTACCGTGAAATGGAACCAGTTTCTATCTGCAATATTTTTATCATTTCTTTTGTTTTTATCGAATCCCTTTGATTTAGCTAAAGCAGAGGGCGATTTAAATGTTGAGGTTGAGATAGAAACTGGTCCTGTTTTTGAGCCTGGGGATGAGGCTAAGATCCAGGGGTGTATTGATAGCACTCTAAGTAATCGATTTTTATTCGGCACTCTAGGAACAATTCCTGATGGTGGTGCAGTCTGCCCACAGATTAAGTTTTTTGATGATACCCATACGTTCTGCTGGCTTGTGGATGTGTGGCACGCTATCGAGCCAGGAGTGGTGATTTATTGGATGATTCAGGTAATTATTCACTTGTAATGCGCTACTATCTCATTCTGCTTTTAACTTTTTTGCTTGTACTCATTGCTAATTCTGTACAAGCTCAAGTAGTAATTGTGACTGATGAAATGTCAAAGGTGCAGGTTGTTAGCTTGCATTTACTATTGATTACCCAAGGGATGGCTGAAGCGGTAATCTTGCCTGTGGGTATCAGTTCATCAGTTAAAATTTTGCGTCATGTTGTTTTAGGGAATGTTTAAATGGACAGTTTCGGTGATTTTTTCTGCAACATCCAAACTAGGATAGCCTTCTTAATGCCGCCAATGCCTCAACATTTGGTATTAGGAAATTTAGCGACTCAGTTGGGGGCTAGTCTTCCTTTTTTAGGGTCACAGCTTATCTATGAATTGTTAAGTGATATTACGGACGTCTTGAGCTTGGCAATTGGCTATAAAATCCTAAAAATAATCCCAGCAAAGTTCTAGAGGGTTTGATATGTTAGATGGGGAAATATTTGCTTTTATTGGTAAGCGGGGTAATGGTAAATCTTTAATAGCCTTGCAAATGGCGCTAAGAATGGCTGATGATTTAGATATGAAACTTCGATTTAACTTCACCATAAATGGCGTAGCTTTTCGCCGATATTGTAAGGCTTGTGGCTATACTAACTTACTTCGGCGCTTCTATGAGGGTGGGGTTCAAGTTCGTGGTATGTCCGGCGGATTGGATTTATGGATGGAAGACCCGGATTTTATTTATGTACTCGATGAGGCGGGTATTTGGTGCGATTCGCGGCGCTGGAATAGTTTACCGCCTCAATTTTTGGCTGATTTGGCTTTAATGCGCCATTCCGGAAAAGTTTTATTCTGGATATCCCAAAATTATGACCATGTAGATAAGCGTCTCCGCGACCAAACTGATATGGTTATCTCCTGCGAATCCTATACAGGGCGGGATAAACAGACGGGAGAGAAAAAGCTTAAACTTAAATTTTATCTGGGGTTTATTCGGGAAGCTTACGAACAAATTCAAACTAAAAGGTTGACTTGGAGTGTGTCAAAAACTTATATTAAAAAGCTGTTTGGTGCTAAGTTTAGATTCTGCTCTTTCCCTGACAAATATGATTTGCTTTTGTTTGCTGTTTATGACAGTTTTGACCGAGATTTAACAACAGGTGATCCGGTAATGACTAATCCGCCAGTTGTTTTAAAGGTTCGTAAATATCGACGGATAAGCTTAACTGAGGCTGAGTTTGATGAGCGGTATAAACAGCGTTTTTCGGATGCGAAAGATTTTGTACAGAATCCCTCGCAGCGGGAAAGCGACGGCGGAAGCCTGCGGCGACGGGGCCCGCTTGCGGGTGGCGCCCAGCTCCGTGTAGTGGGGCGTTAGCCCTCTTCTTTTACTTGAGACTATAGGTTTAACTGCGCGATGGATAATTTAGGTGCTTTGAAGCGAGACAGTATAAGGGTTGCAGGGTTTTATTCTTTGTCAGATAGGGAAGATTTCCAGCAGTACGCGGAACGGATTTTGAACTGTTCGGGGCATTTTGATTTTCGTCTGGAGCCGGGGCAAGTTGATGGTCGGATGTTTGCTCATATTCAACGGGCGTCATGGTGTCGCTGCCGTTGGTGTCCGCTTTGCCAGTATGCACGAATATCTAAGTTTCGAGCTAGAAATTTTAAAGGGTTAACTCGTTTGATGGCTGATAATCCTGATTTATGTTGGATATTTCCTACTCTTACCATTCGTAATTGTGAAATTGGGGACTTACGCTCTCAGTTACGGTTAATGTCAGCTGGTTATCATCGCTTGGTAAGAACTTTATCCCGTCGTCCTTGGCTTCGTGGTTATTTGCGATCGCTTGAGGTTACGCGGTCTGAGTTAGGTTTAGCACATCCTCACTATCATGTTTTGTTGCTTGTCTCCTCTGACTATTTTCAGAATGACCAGTTTTTAAAAACTGAAGACTGGGTGAATCTCTGGAGAAGGTCGGCGCGTTTAGATTACCAGCCGTATACTTTTGTACGTAAGGTTTTTAGCAGACCTCATCAGTTACCTATTAAAGCTTTGCTTGAGGTAATCAAGTACAGCGTAAAACCAGCTGACTTAACTGATGATGCTGATTGGTTGTATGAACTAACTGATCAATTTCACCGTCAACGGTCGCTGACTGTTGGTGGGTTGGTTTCCAATTATGTTAGCCAGCGTCAGTTAGATAAAATCGAGTCTGAGATGAAAACGGGTGATGAACAGAATCAGGATGGGTTGCCTTGTTCGCTTCATTGGAATTATCGTAGAGAAAAATATGATTTTTGTTGGGGGGCATTGTCATGATTCCATTCTTATTTGCTCAAATTCAGCAAATTCAGCCAGTTGAACCGACCAATGTTAATCAGGTTCAGCAAGAATTTATCATTGATGGCGGGGAACTAGCTGGGGATAACATTTTCCACACCTTTGAGCAATTTAACCTAGACCAGGGACAGATAGCCGAGTTTTTGGCTAATCCTCAGACACGTAACATTTTTAATCGAGTGATTGGTGGTGACCCATCAATAATCGATGGCATTCTTAAAGTAACTGGAGGGAGTCCAGATTTTTATTTTCTTAATCCAAACGGAATTGTTTTTGGTAGGAATGCTTATATAGATGTTCCGGCTGCATTTTATGGTAGTACAGCATCAAGCGTTCAATTTGGTAACAGTGGCTTTCCACGTTACAGGGAAGAATCAGAATGGTTTGCAAGTCCTATAGCTGAAGACAGGATTGGTTTAGTAAGTGAGGTATCTGAACTTAACCCAAGTTTCCTGGCTTTTCAGACTTTGACTAATCCAATCATTAATTTGGGAACTATCCAAGCTGGTGGACGCATAGATTTATCTGGGTCTAGTATAGTTTCCCTAGGAAATTTAAATGCTCCAGAAATTAACTTTTCATTAATTAAGTTAAGTTTTGTAGGATACAAGGTTTCTGTTGAGGATAATTTCTGGACGCTTTTAACCCGAAATTACATACCAAGTAACTTTTTGAGCTACCAGGGTTTTTATCAAGATATTGGAGTTTATATCAGTACTAACCTAAGTTCTAGAACTGTGTTTATTGATTATTTCGATTCAGAATTTAAGCCTATTGATTTTTTTGTCGTTGGTATTTTAGATTCTCTATCGAATCAAGAGCAAAATATTTTCCGATTAGGTGGAATTGGGGATGATTTTTCTTATGATTTAAATCTGGCAATAGAGCCAGATATACCTGATAATCTGGTGGTAGATGAACCGGATGACCTGGTGGTAGATGAACCAGATGACCTGGTGGTAGATGAACCGGATGACCTGGTGGTAGATGAACCAGATGACCTGGTGGTAGATGAACCGGATGACCTGGTGGTAGATGAACCAGATGACCTGGTGGTAGATGAACCGGATGACCCGGTGGTAGATGAACCGGATGACCTGGTGGTAGATGAACCGGATGACCCGGTGGTAGATGAACCGGATGACCTGGTGGTAGATGAACCGGATGACCTGGTGGTAGATGAACCGGATGATTTGGTAGATAATTTTCAAATTGATAAGGTAGATTTTAGTTTTTGGGATATCTCAAAATCACCCAATGAGGAGGTAAATTTTATTTTAACCCAGCCTAGAATTTGTTATTATTCTCAATTAATTTATGGTAATCGTCATTGTTTGTTGCATTTAAACGTTCAAAATCAAAATTATCCTAATGAGTTAACTGAACAGCAGTTTTATCAAATTCTTAAAAGAGGTGAGTAGTAATGTTTAAAAAATCAATCGTATTAGCTTTTTTATCAATTTTAGTAGCTTTTAGAGGTACGAGAAAATGCTTAGAAAATTAATTGTGTCAGTTTTTTTGTTAATTCTATTTGGTTTCCCGGCAGAGGCAGCTTATCGGTATAAAATAACATGGCAGCACACTCACAGACAATGGGGAAAATGTGGTGAGGGGGGATGGATGCCAGTCCAATACCCAGAATATATTTACTATTCACCTATTTTTTCTGATTCAGATGTGGTAGAAATTGAATCTGATCGAATTCGCAGTCCATTGAAAGTATGGTCATCTATTGATGGCAGCAATTGTTCATACTCAGCAACTGAATTTTATTATGACGATAACTTCGCTATTTATCGGAATGGGAATTTAGCATTTTCTATGTCGGCTTATTTGCCTTATCGCCCTCCAAGCTTTGTCAGGATATCCGTCGGTTCAACTATTGCTTACGAAAAAATCGAATGTCCCGAAGTTAAAATTCGTGGGACAGTTTTGCCAGTTCGTCGAGTTTCTGTTAGGGTCTCTGGTAATAATTGGTGTCAGTGATTTTAATTTTGTTCAAGGATTGACAGCGATCGCACGGCGAAGCGAACGACACCCCACGCCTACTCTACCTTTTTCGACTCTAACTACTCAGTGTCTTTTGAGCTTGAAACTGTTTCCTCTGAGGGCTGGTTTTTGAAAAAAAATTGTGTTGGCGATAGTGTACCCTTTAATGCTACTACTCAATGGTTTACTATGACCAAATGTAGCACAGGTATCCTCAAGTAGCGCTATCTCCTAAAATAATGCTAATCTTAAACTGAGCCTATACTACAAAACCATACTACATTAGCAGTGTGGGGATTCACCTTAAGTTGAC
>NZ_JAVJQN010000085.1:0-73734 GCF_040218245.1 Coleofasciculus sp. E1-EBD-02
TTCAACGTATTCGCGGGAGTCCTCACCCTCAACTCTCGTAGGGTGAGGAGGGATAGCGGGATGCCGGAAGAATGGAGGCATCCAACTTTTTACGCTACGCATAACACGATTTATAGAGATAATCCACTCGTGTAATGTTTGCGTCTCTTAAGGCATTGATAGGGGTGTGTCCTGGAATTAGAGGGTGTCTAGAGATTCCTAGACCTACATTTAAGCCAAGCTAGAGAAATGCTTGGAAGTGATTATCCCCTACCAACTCATGCCCTATTCATGACTTCCTGGCAGGTTATCTCTACCAATCCGCGTCTTCACGAAGTAAGGCGCGGTTCATGAAGTCGTTTCCCGACTCAAATTTTTTTATATATTTTTTTTTATATATTTTACATTCAGGAGTGGCAATTTGACGGTAAATGTCGTACCTACGTCAATCTTACTTTGGACAGAAATTTTGCCTTGATGTAAATCTACGGCTTTTTTGACGATCGCGAGTCCTAGTCCAGTCCCGTTTATTGTACCTGTATTCTGGGCGCGATGGAAGGGTTCAAACAGATGAACTTGGTCATTTGGGGGAATGCCGATGCCGCGATCGCGAATTCTAAGTATAGATTGATTTTCCTCACGGTTTAGTTCAAATTCGACGGGATCACCCTTGGGTGAGTATTTCAGGGCATTGGTGAGTAAATTACTCAGCATTTGCCGCAGCAGTTTGGGGTCAAAATTGCCGCAAATGTCATCATCGTTACACTTAAACTGAATCCGTTGTTGATTCGCGGCTTCTAGGTGCAAGTCCTCGATTAAATTCTGACAGAATTCGCTTAAATTGACAACCGTGGGATTAAATTCTAGTTTTTCGGCGTCAGCTTTGCTGTAAATTAAAATATCTTCCAATAACTGGGTCATATAGCCCACAGATTGGCTAATTTTATGGAAATGTACGGCTTTGCGTTCTGGACTCAGGCGATCGCTATACCGTTGTAGCATTTCACTAGAGGAGAGAATCGTGGTTAGCGGCGTGCGGAATTCGTGGGAAACGGTACTGAGAAACCGGGATTTGAGTTCACTGAGTTCTTGTTGTTCAGCTAATTCCTGGCGCAAGGCTTCTGCTTGTTGGCGGTGTCTAATGTCGCTAATTAACCAGCGTAATTTGGTTAGCTTACCGTGATTATCGCGAATGGGAGAAACTGCGATCGCGGCGGGAAAGTATTCACTGTGGCGAGGCTGTAGCTGCACTTCCCACGCCGTTGATTGGCAGGATTGGTTTACTTGTTCCAGTTTGGTACGAAAGGCTTGGCGGTGAGATTCAGCGACAAAGACAGGTAACGGTTTGCCAATCAGATGGTTGGGCGAGATGTTCAACATCTTACTGGCGGCGGGATTGGCGGTGTGAATTTCTCCTGTAATATCCGTCACTATGTAGGCTTCTGAAGTGCTGTTAAATAACTCTCGGTAATGCTGGAGTTCGATTTGGCTGGCATTAATTATGGTGACTGACTCCTGCTGTTGCTGATCGAGTTTCTCCAGTGTGATCGAAAACTCCTCTAGAATCGTTGAGAGGATTTCGGGTTGATTCGCCGCTTGATTGATCCGGTTCATCAAGGATTCTAGGCGTTGTTGGGAGAGGTGAATCGGTTGGTTTAGGTTATTCATGAGAATTGCGTAAGTGAGGATTTACACTTAATCTTATCTTTCGTTCACAAAAGATGCGACTAAACGCGCCCTGTCAACAATACTACTTCCTGTTATTTCAAAAGGGGGGGGGAACAGGGAACAGGGAACAGGCAATAGGCAATAGGCAATAGGCAATAGGCAATAGTTTCAACCTTTCCCGACACCCGACACCCCACACCCGACACCCGACACCCGACACCCTCACCCATCTCCTTGATTCACCTCATCTATCAATATAATCGCGCCGTGTAATTGTTCTTCTATCCCTTGCAAACCATGCAATGTAACCCGACATTGAATGGATTGACCTCGGCGATTAATCGCATCCACCATAATTGTCTGATGATTGACCTCGCCCTGAAAACAGTGACGGATTGGTTCGCGCAATTGATCCACAGGTAAGCCAATCTCTAAACTAAGGAGGGATTTGTCTTGTACCTCGTCACTGCGTAGTCCCCAGAATTCCTCGGCGTCTTGATTCCACCGGATAATATGAAATTCGCAGTCTACAATAATCACCCCTGTTTGGAAACTTTCTAGAATTGAATTTAAAAAGGCATTGGCTTGGTTGACTTCATCCGTCCGCAAGCGCAATTCATCATTCATCGTCCGTAATTCTTCATTGGTCGATTCGAGTTCTTCATTCATTGTCTCCAATTCTTCGTTGGTGGATTGCAGTTCTTCGTTGGTGGTTTCGAGTTCCTCATTCGTGGATTGTAGTTCTTCGTTGGTGGTTTCGAGTTCCTCATTACTCGACTGGAGTTCCTCATTTGCCGTTTCCAGTTCTTGGCTAGACGTTTTATACTTATCTTTTAATTGGTTGTAGCAAGTGACATCATAAAAGGAAACACTCACTCCCAATAACTTCTCGCCATTGCCATTTTCCTTTAAGGGAGTAATTTGCACATCCAAATACTGAGTATTATCGGACTGCTCCCGCACCACATCGTTAATCGTAATCGACCTACTATCGCGATAGACATCATCGATGATCGACCGCAGTTCTAGGGGACGGTAGGAAACTTCTAAGTCATGAAACCGTTTGCCCAGATCTTGCTGTTTGAGATTAAACATTGACCGGGCGCTGATATTTGCCAAGACTAAGTAACCATTGGTATCAACAATAATTTGGGCAATGGCTGAGGTATTAAACGCCGCTTCTCGCAGCCGCACCCGCTCAGACAGACGCGCACTCGATTCTTCATTCCCAGCTTGGGCGAGCATCAGCAGGCGATCGCTTAGTTTCGGTTTGGGTACTTTGGTAAAGATGCGATGCTTTAAATTTAAGGGTCTAAACAGATTGCTATTAGTTAGCAGCATCTCGGCTTTGCCCAAAAATAGAGCGCCGTTGTCCTTTAGCGCAAAGTTCAACCGTGCCAAAATCCGTTTCTGAGTTTCCGCATTAAAATACATCAGCGTGTTGCGGCAAATCAGTAAATCCAGTCGGGAAATTGGCGCATCTTGAACCAAATCATTCCGACCAAAAATCACCGCCCGGCGGATATCAGATCGGAATACATACTGATTGCCGACTTGTTCAAAATAGCGCTGTCGCCATTCTTCGGACAGGTTTTCCAAGGCTTTGGAATCATAGCGTGCCCAACGCGCTTGACTTAAGGCTTCTTCATCGACATCGGTGGCATAAATTTTCACCCGCTGGCGAAATTGTTCCAACCCCATCATTTCTACCAAAAGCATGGCGATAGAATAGGCTTCTTCCCCCGAAGAACATCCCGCACTCCAGACGCGGATTTGCTCTTGCCTATCCTTTTGCTGCAACAGTTGCGGCAGGAGTTGCTGGTGTAAATGGTCCCAGGCTTCGGTATCCCGGAAAAATGCGGTAACGTTGATTAAAATTGTATTAAACAGCGGCTCAAATTCTTCTGAATTAACTTCCAGGTAGTCCAAATAATCGCCAAAATTGTCGATATTGTGAGACTGCATTCGCCGGGTTACCCGCCGCTTGAGCGTAGAGCGTTTGTAGCCGGTAAAATCAAAGCCGCGTGTTTCTTTCAGGTACTCCAGTAGGGATTCAAAGATTCTACTTTCTTCTTGTTCTTTGTCAGTTGTCATTACTTATTACTTATTACTTATTACTTATTACTTATTACTTATTACTTATTACTTATTGTAAAAGCAAAAATTAAAAATAAAAAGTTAAAAGCAAATCCCAGAACTATTAAAATCTTCTACCCTCTACCTTCTTTTACAAGTTGGATGAGTGTTTCAGCAATTTCCGGTAAGGGTAAAATCAAATTGACAATCCCGGTGTCAATGGCAGAACGGGGCATACCAAAGTGTTCCGACGTCTCTTGATTTTGGCTAATCACCATACCGCCCATTTTCGCGATCGCCTCTACTCCTTTTGTGCCATCTTTCCCTGTCCCGGTTAAAATAACAGCAATTGCCCGATTTTGATAACTATTTGCCAACGACTCCAACAGTAAATCTGCTGAGGGACGGACAAAATTGACAATCGGTGACTGCGTTAGGGAAAGCGTACCATCAGAGTTGACCAAAACATGATAATCTGGTGGGGCAATATAAACTTCTCCCGGACTTAGCTTGTCTCCATCCTCTGTCTGCTTAATCGGCAAAGAAATCCGTCGGCGGAGTATATCTGCCATTAAAGAACGGTGACTGCGGTCAAGATGCTGCAAAACCAGAACGGCTGCTGGAAAATCACTCGGTAGATGGGATAAAACTTCAGATAGCGCCTTTAGTCCGCCAGCAGATGCAGCGATGGCGACGACATCAAAGGCGGTATTAGCGAAGGCTGGGGGAGGATTGGTGTGTTGATCGGCTTGGGGCTGTTGCATTTTATTGTTATTAGGGGTAGCACTGAAATATAAGGTTAACGCTTTCATTGAAACCTCTCCCGGTTCCGCTTCGCTAAAACCGGGAGATTCCTCAGAACCTTATATCTAGCTTTTCGCCCGTCCCGGAGGAGGCTATCTGGCTAGACTTTTCTGAGTCGCTACGAATCGGCTCAACGGGGCTATGACTGCACCGACTTTCAGACGCGCTTACTCGATTTGCCGATTGTTGATATTGTTTCCATGCCCGTAGCAGGGCGGTTTCCATCCCTGGATACTCAGATTGAGCATCCTGCAATGACAACACATCGTCATAAACGTGACGACTTAAAAACGCACTCATTAAGTCGCGGTGCATCACTACGCCTGACTTATCGTAATGAACTCGCTCTGACAGAGATTTTTTGATACGTTCTCCTGTTAAATGAGTTTGAGAGAGTGCCGTTTTCGGAGTCGAAAACTGATAGAACGAACCGCCAGCTTTCTCAGCTTTGCGCTTCAGTTCTGACTGGAAAAAACCAGGGGACTTAGCGCCAATTGCTTTTCCCCAATTCTTTTGCCATCCCTTTACAGAAACCTTTTCAGTCTTGATTTGGTTTCCGTTTCTGAGAATATCATTAACTAGGCGGCGGTTTTGAGACTTGCAATACTCAGCTTTACGCCGCTCTAATTCTCTCTTAGTTGCTGTAAGTTTTTGATAACGCTTGGATTTATTCCACGAAGAGCAACCTTTTTTCGGCTTCCCTTTTTTCAGGACAGCCTTACGTCCCTTCCTTGCTAAGAAGTCAGGTTCGTAGTTGTCAGGATTGGACTGCCGTTGTGACCGTTGCATCTTTCGCTGCAAGCTACTAATCTCACGCTCAAAGGTCGGAACCTTCTCGGCAAAGGGTAACAAGCCAGCATTGCTGTGTGCCACATAAGCCACATTGGAAATATTCAGGTCTAATCCAACAACTCCAGGATTAACAAAATTAGCAGCTTTTTGATAAGGCTCCCCTTTGTTGATTAACTGAGCATACCAGCGACGTTTACCGTTAATTTCTTTCCAGAGAATCCGGACGTATTTGATTTCGCTGGCTAGCCCATGCATCATTACAGGGTTATTGGGGCAAATCAGGGCGTTGAGCTTGAGCTTTCCCCAAAGAAGGTGATCCCCATTCCAACGGATACCCTGCTTGTTGGTCTTGCCCTCCATGCTTCGGAACCGAGAAGGAACCTTAAACCGTACTTTCTTAGCACGACCAAACATTACCTTTTCGGAAGCTTGGAAGGCGCGAGTCGCTAACTTTTGCTGAGTATTGGAATCAACTTTTTGAGCAATCCACTTAGAAGCGTTGGCGACTACCGTTGCATAAGCCTGAAGCTCATACTCGGAATATCGATACTGCCTCCTTGCTTCACTAAATGCCTTTGTTCTGGCTTTACCCTTGGGCAGTTTTTTAGCCAATTGGTAATGGGAGGATTTCTGCACTAACCGCATCCGAACCATTGCCTCGTTCAAACAAGCATTATAGAGTTGCCGACCCGCTTGAAAGCGAGAAAGCAACTCTGACTCTAATTGACTGGTTACAACAAGAGGAATGGTTGTAATGAATGAAGGGGTAGTGCTTTTCCCCATACTGAAGAAATCGTACTGAAGAAATCGTACTGAAGAAATCGAGAATGTTAGTTGCCTAAAATGATTGGCATCGACCTTTTAATCAGGATAGTTTTAATTTAGACAAATGTCAACAACAGCAACCTTGTATCCTCATCTAAAAAGAATGCCCTCTATGTGGACAAGAGGATACTTTCATGACACCACGGGTAAAGTTTCGATAGCGGTGATTTTAGCTTACATCAACGACCCTCATCATTCTAAAAATTAGACGGCAAATAAAGAAAGCCGTGTCGCGTTAGAGCCCCCGTTTGTTAGATGGTGTGGAGATGAAGCTTGATCCAAGAGGGACGCGATCGCACAAAATTCCATCCTATATAATATAACGGTGCAATTCTTCTCCACACTTTATTTAGCATTAAATTGTTTTTTTGTCAAATATGCCCCTCTCGCCAGTGCCGAAATTAGGTCATTGGGGTATGGTTGTAGTCTTTGAATTTTTCGAGATCTGGCGAGAAAGAATGACGTGATTTTAGGAGGTTGAAGCGTTTGGTGGGAAAATTGACAATAAAATCCTAAATTACCCTAAAAAACAAAACTTCATAAAGCATACTACAGGGGAAAAACAACGTCAAATTAGGCATTGTCAGCGATGGCTTGGATCAGCCGTATTTTGGCTTGTCTTTAGAAAATTAAAACTAAAATGTTAAATTGAAAAGTTTTGTTTAACGTTGAGTGGTTCCCCTTCTAGTCAAGAAACCGGGTTTCTTTGGGTGAAAGGTTGATATGGCGTTGTCATCCTCACGAGAAACCCGGTTTCTGGGAATACTTAGGGGATGAGGGGGTTACCGTCTTGGTTTTCAGCTTAAATTGCACGAATGCACGTTGGCAAAGGGCGCAAGTCTTTGCGCCCCTACACATCCCCAACCTAGGACGGGTTGCGGAAATACTTGAGCAGCTTTGTAAATACGATGAAGCTGGGGGATCTGTCTGTGTACCTCACTTAGTAAGAGACAATCCTTTAATTTATGAGGCGCACATCGCCAAGAGGACAGACAAACCACGACCAGATCAGCGATCGCACCCGTTCATCACCAACCAAGGACAAATGACAAATGACTAATGACTAATAATGATTCCCCACCTTACGATGATGTACCGCCGTCATCGCATCCGTCTTAGACACTCGTCCCGCCGAAACAGTGGCATAAATAGTCCAGTGATCGCCACAATCTAAGCGACTTTTCACTTCACATTCCATATAGGATAAAGCATCAGCTAAAATCGGAGAACCATTGCTGGCAGAATAGGTTTTAATCCCCTCAAAACGGTTTGCACCGGGCGGGAAACGCTTGAGGAAATGCTTCATCAGCCCTTGGTAGTTCCCAGCTTCCAAGACATTGAGAACAAAGCGATCGCCCACATACATAAACGACTCAATCGCCCGATCCTTTGCCACCGCCACCGATACGCCCAAGGGTTTAAATGACGCTTGCGCTACCCACGACGCTACCATTGCACTGGTGATATTCCCCTTTTTGGCAGTAATAACATATAGCCCACTGCTGATTCGCCCCAAGGCTTTATCCAAATCACTATCCAGGGACTTCGTTTGCTTAATTGTGCGATCGCGTGATAACCATTGTCCTAAATCCGTCCCCGCTTCTTCACATAACTGATAAACCTGTTCGTCGGGTGTATCTTTGACTAAGATTGGCGCAAACCCTGGCGTTAGTCCTAAATCCCGGAACTTATTCATCAACAGATACGCCGATTCACTCTCACCCGCCCCCGATTCAAACACACCAAAGGATTGCTTCGGATTCGTTGCCCCTAAAATTGTACCCATCGCAGTTTGGGCGACAGCAGCAACCTCTCCCGTCGTCGGCGGTGTACCCATCACCACCCCAGAGGCAATACTCATCAATTCCTTAATCTCTTGCGGATCAGCCGATCGCAAATCCATCATATCCACCGCTACACCCGTCTTGGTAATCCCATGGGCAATGGCTTGGGAAAGGCGATCGCTATATCCGTAATCAGAGATATAAAATACAGCAACCGTCGTGTCTGCTTTTGCCTGTTCCTCACTCCAGCGCCGATACCGTCCCGTGAGTTCACTCAGGTTGTGATAGAGTAAGGGTCCATGACCTGTAGCAATGGTGCTAATTTCGGGTAACTTGTCCATCCGTTTTAGGGCGGATAGCACCGAACGGGCATTGGGACCCATTAAACAGTCATAGTAATATTTAAAGTCGTTTTCGATCAGGTCGATGTCTTCATCGAAGGTGTAATCATCACAATAGTGCATCCCAAAAGCATCACAGGTAAATAGAACCTGGGTTTTGGTATCGTAGGTGAATATCGTATCGGGCCAATGGAGATTCGGCGCAATGACAGCTTCCAGGATATGCCCATTTCCCAAATCAACGCGATCGCCGTTTTTGACGATTTGCGATTGAAACGGCTGATTCACCCAATTTTCCAGGAATTGGATCGCCACTTTTGAACCCACAACTGTAATATTGGGGGCAAGTGCCAGAATATCTTTAACTAAGCCACTGTGATCCGGTTCCGTGTGGCTAACCACCAGATAATCTAATCTGGCTGGGTCAATTAATCCCGTCAATGTATCGAGGTAGAGTTGGCGAAACTTTTCATGGGACGTATCCACCAACGCTGTTTTTTCACTCTGAATCAGGAACGAGTTATACGTCGTACCATTCTGTAAACCAAATTCTATATCAAAGCGATCGCGATCCCAATCCAGCGATCGGATTGCTGTGGTATCCGGGGCAATTTCGGTAGTCTGCATCGTCAACCGACGCTGAATTCCCTCTGCTACTGCGACCATCGGTTGTCTCCTTTCTTATATCAACTTCATTTACTCTGCTTTTTAATTATCTTTACATATTAATTGGAGGTTTTAGATTTAAATAGCTTATTAAAATGATTCAGGATTAAATATCCAGTCCCGCTAAACAATGATTATTTCCTTCTGCCTTCTCTCCCCCCGATTTAACGTTTTTCCGGATGCAGTCAGGCATATAGAGAATGAGAGAAAGGTAGATGCACCCTGATGACTCCCCTCAACGCCTATTTCTCCTTCGCGTTGAGGGTTTTTTCTTAATTTTCGCCAACCTGCGGATTAGGACTGAATATCATAATCAACATCAAGCTGATTAACCACACTCATCGCGCCGCCTTCGTAGGCTTCTTCCGTGGCTTGATTGCGTTCATTCCAGGTATCCACATTACCCGTTAACGTAGCAACTCCATTATTCACCGCCACCGTCACCTCTTCGCGGTCAACGAAAGGAGACCAATATAACTCATCTCCAATATCTTCAGCGATTTCGGCATCCGTTTTGGACGCGATCGCATAATCATAGTCAAAGACTGTCGCGTCCCAATCGTAGAAAGAAGTCTCGTAGGTTAATTGTTCGTAGTCAACGGTGAGATTATTATCCACCGCCAGCGCCCCTCTAGCCCGAACCGCAGCATCACCCGCTTGCCACTTCTCAAAATAGGAATCCACCACACCCGTGAGAGTAACCATGCTATCACTCACCGCCACATCCACTTCACTCGCTTCTACATAGGGATCACGCTCAAGTGCATTCTTAACATTCGTGGTAATATCACTCTGGCTTACCTCGTCAACAGGTTCTACATTAATCTGGTTTTCTACGTTCCAGACACCCAGCGTATTACTCGCATCTTGTGCCGCTGCATTCTTAGCTTTCAGATTATCAACGTTACCCGTAAGCATAACCTCGCCATTATCTACAGCCACATTCACATTAAAGCTAGCCACACGCGGGTCATACAGTAGCGCATCCTTAACCGCATCCTGAATTTCCGCATCGGTTACATCCGCATACATCTGCTTGCGGATCATTTCATCACGCGCCCACCACTCAACATGGTCAAGGCTATCTAATCTAGAACCAAGTCACCTCTGTCGTAAGTAAAATTTGTCAATCGGAAACAGGAACATGCCATCCGGCAACTGATTTAACCCCAGCCAATAACGTTGGACAGCAGATAAAATACTACTTTAATAAGAGAAAAGATTTCTGCATTTTCTAACTATCAAGGGATGTAGAAAACCCCTGAACAGAGCGAACATAGAATTAGATGAGTCGTTTAATAAAGGTCTATACGCTATGTTCTATCAAAATTCACAAACTTCAAAAAACTCCCTGACACGAGGAATTTCTGCACTAGCGGCTGGTTCTGCTTTACTTTTCGGTACACCGTTGCTCGTACCGGAGGTAGCACAGGCTCAAAACCAGATGGTAGTCGCTCAGGCTGCTACTATTCCAGCAACGAGCGCTCAAAACCAGACGCTACATTTGAATAATGACAAAACTTATTCGTACAATCTGGAAGTTGCCCGTGGTACAACGGTCGATGGGATGTATATTCCTGCTGGTGCAACAATTCTGGGTCGCTATGAACCAGCAAGTGGGGGATTGCGCTATGTGGCGACAGGCGTGAGAATGAACGGTCGCACCTACAACCTTGATGCCACTTCAGAGGTGATTGAAGACCAAAAAGACCCACGGGATACCTCCACCGGATCAATCGCAGAAGATGCGGGTATCGGTGCTGCTGGTGGGGCAATATTAGGTGAAGTTTTCGGCGATGCGGGCATTGAAGAAATCATTGGCGGTGCTGTCGCGGGTGGTGTCGCGGGTAATGTTACGGCTGACCGAGTGGTTGTGGTGGAACCGGAGGAAACGATTGTCCTCTACGGCAGCTAGAGCGTCGGCTCAGTAAAATAACTTGACAGAACGTGCAAAATCTGCATAATTTAAAGGCAAGCATTTGGGTAAACCGATCAAGTCACTTCTCAAAAGCTTGCCAATTAATCTAGCTAATGCGATCGCGCTCCCGAATGCTCAACTCCAGTATGTATCGTCTGAGTCTGACTCTTGGTCAGCAGAAGCGGTTTGATTTCGTACCTCGGTGTCTTGGTCATCTTCTGAACCCTGTCGGATTTGACGGCATCTAGAAAGGAGTTCTTCAAGATTTTCTTCCATATCTTTTAGATCAAGTAGCTGGAGTTGGTTAGAAAAGGACATTTTTTTATTCTCTTAACTGTTTACCCTTGCCTATTTCCAGTATTCCAGATTGACTAATAAATTCAGTGTATTACTTGTGTTTTTTTTGTAAAGTTATCGCTAAAAAATGATAAAGAAAATATTCCTTGAAAAATTTAATTCAATTATTCTTTGACAAAGTAGATAAACAAAACTTAAACTCTAGAAAAATCGAAATAAAACCTAACCTCCCGTTCCCCTTGAAAAGGGGGAAGCCAGAGGATGCTTCGCTTTTTGCTCCATGGGGGAGACCAGATGTTGCTTCGCTTTTTTTGCACGGAAGGGGGAGAATTCAAAGCTTCTATTCTTGCAGGAGAGAGGTTTGAAGAGAGGTTCACATTTCCTTGAAGATGAACAACTTTCTCTACGGCTCTAAGTGTTGATAGCTAAGGGTTTCGGCTTTATGCAGCAAGCCCTAAATATCTATCGTTTCGGCTATACATCTTAACCTGCAAGATTCTTGGTTATAGCCACAAATTTAATCCCAAAAAAAATTAAGTGGCAATCGGCAACAAGATAAGAATAAAATTTAGGATAACGACTATGTAAATAGTAGAGTAATAAGTCAGCGTCTCCACCCGTTAAGACAATCGGGCTGTTAGGGAAACGCTGTAACCAATCGGCAATAAACTCTCGAATTCCTGCTAATAGAGTATAAATAACGCCACTTTCAATCGCGGTCAAGGTATCTATCGCCCAACGGTTGGGTAATTGGCGCTTCAGTGAGATAGACGGTAAAGCGGCTGTGTTGTGGGCTAAGGATTCGAGTTGTAATTTGAGTCCCGGTAAAATAGCGCCGCCGACAAGATGACGATGATCATCGACACCCGTAAAGGTTAGGGCTGTCCCCGCATCAATCACCAGCACGGGATAATTATAGGCTTCCCCCGCCCCTAACACAGCGAGGGCGCGATCAATACCCAAGGTGGGATAGACGCCTAACAGAGGTATATCCTCTAGAGTAATAACGTGGGCAACTGGATAAGTTTGCCACAATGGAGTTTGCTCAGGAATGACTGAAGCGATATAAAGGGGTAGGTATGGATTGGAGGAATAACCAGAAAGGAAAGGTTCACCGAAGATGGTGGTAGGTAGAAGACCAGATGTCCAGTGTTGGATGATCGATTCCACCTCTGCTGCTGGGAAATGCTTGGTATCCCAAGCCTCTTGGAGAGTATCTCCCGCAAACCAAGCCCAGTGCAGCCGAGAGTTACCAATCATCAATGTGACATAGTGGTCTGGGAGAGTCATGTGCGGTTAGAATTGCTTAGACATTAAGGATGAGTGAGTGAACAGTTTAAACGTATACCATTGGGTGTAATCAACGTTTCATCCATCAGCGCAGATCCATTCTGTTAGATGTTTGACGTCTCAAAGCAGTAGTTAACAATCCCCAAAACAATTGATTGGCTGATCTACCCATTATTAATCAACGGCATCTAGTGTTAGGGAAGGGAATAATCTGCCAAATTACAGGTTGATCCTGATCAGGCGCAAATGCGATAAGTAATTAGATCCATCTTACGGCTTAGGAGAAAGGTTGCCTTTAGCTTGAGTATTGGATAATGATGGAGTAAGGAGGTTCATGCATGTACGTACCCGTTTGGCCCGGTAAAAGTTACCCTTTAGGAGCAACCTGGGATGGTAAAGGCACAAACTTTGCCTTGTTCAGTGAGAACGCAACGGCTGTCGAGCTTTGTTTATTCGATGATCAGGATGAGGAGACACGCTTCGAGTTGACAGAAGTCAGCAACTTCGTCTGGCATGGTTATTTACCGGGTATTGGTCCGGGACAACGGTACGGTTTCCGTGTCCATGGTTCCTTTGCACCGGAGGAGGGTCATCGCTTCAATCCCAATAAACTGCTTATTGACCCTTATGCTAAGGCATTGGATGGCGAGATTGGCTACGGGGAGGAAATCTTTGGTTATCCGTGGGATGATCCAGAAAAGGACTTGGTCTTGTCTGAAAGCGATGATGCTCACCTGGTTCCTAAAGCCGTGGTTGTCGATGAGTCTTTTGACTGGGAAGAGGACGAACTGCTGCAACGACAGGCTCACGAAACGATTATTTACGAAACCCATGTTAGGGGCTTCACGAAGCTAAACCCAGACATCCCCGAATCCTTACGCGGAACTTATGCAGGACTCGCACATCCTGCCGCGATCGCGTATCTTCAGACTTTAGGGATTACGGCGGTAGAATTGCTCCCCGTGCATCACTTTTTGTCCCAACCCGGACATTTAGTGGATAAGGATTTAAAGAATTACTGGGGGTATGATTCCATAAACTATATGGCACCCCATGCTAATTACAGCGCCAGTGGCACTCAAGGGCAACAGGTGCGTGAGTTTAAGGAAATGGTCAAGGCGCTACATAAAGCGGGGATTGAGGTGATTCTGGATGTCGTCTACAATCATACCGGCGAAGGCAATCATCTCGGTCCCACGCTTTCCCTACGCGGCATTGACAATGTAGCCTATTACCGCGTAATGGAAGATGACCCTCGCTATTACATGGATTTTACCGGCTGTGGTAATTCCCTGAACGTGCGTCATCCCCAAGTCCTCAAGCTGATTATGGACAGCCTGCGGTATTGGGTGTTAGAGATGCATGTGGATGGCTTCCGCTTTGACTTAGCCTCGGCATTGGCGCGAGAACTCTATGAGGTGGATAGTCTGGCGGCATTCTTTGATATTATTCACCAAGACCCGGTTCTCTCGAATGTGAAGTTGATTGCTGAACCCTGGGATGTGGGTATGGGCGGCTATCAAGTGGGTAAATTCCCTTTGCTATGGTCCGAGTGGAATGGGCAATATCGGGATACGGTGCGCGACTTTTGGCGCGGTGAAGATAGCAGTTTAGCTGAATTTGCCTATCGGTTCACGGGAAGTTCTGACTTGTATGAGTCCAATGGACGCCGACCGAGTGCTAGCATTAACTTTATTACTGCCCATGATGGATTTACCCTGAATGACCTGGTAAGCTACAACGAAAAGCATAACGAGGCAAATGGGGAAGAAAACCGGGATGGGGAAAGCCATAACCGTTCCTGGAATTGTGGGGCGGAAGGCGAAACCGATGATCCAGAGATTCTCCAGTTAAGGAATAGACAACGGCGCAACTTTTTGGTCACGCTGATGTTATCCCAAGGTGTCCCCATGCTACTAGGCGGCGATGAAATTGGGCGCACGCAAGGGGGCAATAATAATGCCTACTGTCAGGATAGTGACATCTCCTGGTTTGATTGGGATTTACCGGAGGAAAATGCCGCCCTTCTCGACTTCACCCGTGAACTGATCTATTTCCGCCGCCAGCATCCGACATTCCGGCGACGCAAGTGGTTTCTCGGTCGAGCGATTCATGGTTCTAGCGTTAAGGATATTGGTTGGTTCAACCCCGATGGCGGCGACATGACCGAGGATCAATGGATGGCGGGGTATACCAAGGCGATCGGTATTTTCTTAAATGGTGAAGAAATTGCCACGCCGGGAGAGGAGGGGGAACGAGTCATGGATGAGAGTTTCTTCATCTGCTTCAATGCTCACTATGAGATGATTGAATTTACGCTCCCCCCAGGATTGCAAGCCAGAGAATGGGTGGTGGTGATTGACACCGACAAGCCTCGCTTTGTCGAGGAAGAAATCAGCTATACCGAGGATAAGCCGATTCCAGTTACCGCGCGATCGGTGATGGTGTTGCGACGACGATAAGGTAGAGACGCGCCATGGCGCGTCTCTACTCGGGTAGGGGCGACCCGCTTGCATAAATGAACAACTGTATCCATTCAATTGGGTCGGGTCGCCCTCCACTTACTTACGGCAGATTGCAAGGGCATTGACAAGCTAGGGCTGGTTTATGTTGTTCATTTATCGGTGGGGAGGGCGGGTTTTGTTGTTCATTTATTGGTGGGGAGGGCGGGTTTTGCTGTTCATTTATCGGTGAGGAGGGCGGGTTTTGTTGTTCATTTATTGGTTGGGAGGGCGGGTTTTGCTGTTCATTTATTGGTGAGGAGGGCGGGTTTTGTTGTTCATTTATTGGTGAGCAGCTAAATTTAGTCCCTAAACCCGCCCCTACAATTGTCCCTAAACCCGCCCCTACAATTGTTCCTAAACCTGCCTCCACAGTTCCTCAACCTGTCCCTAGACTATTGCTTTATCGTCTTGATTCACGACCCGATTTAACTTGCCACTGTGATACCCTTCTAAATCTAGGGTGACATACAAAAAGCCTAAATCTTGAAACGCTGATACCAGGGTGGGTAAATCCATGGTTAAGACAAATTGTTTAATTTGTTCCGGCGATAATTCAATGCGTGCAGTATCCCCTTGAGAACGCACCCGCAAATTTTTCCAGCCTAGTTTCCGTAAATAAACTTCTGCCCGCCCTACCCGTTGCAGTTTCGCGATCGTAATTTCTTCGCCATAAGGAAAGCGAGAACTTAAACACGGTTGGGCAGGTTTATCCCACCACGGGAGTCCTAACTGTTGCGAGAGTTGACGCACTTCCGCTTTCGTCACCCCCACTTCCGCTAAAGGCGATCGCGCCCCTCGTTCTTGCGCCGCTTGAATTCCTGGGCGATAGTCCCCTAAATCATCAGCATTGACGCCATCCACGACATAGGGATAACCCCGTTGCAGCGCCAAGGGTTTCAATGTGTCGTGAAGTTCACTTTTACAGAAATAGCAACGGTTAACCGGATTCGCCGTATAATTGGGATTATTCATTTCATCGGTTTGCACCAATTCATGGGGAATGCCAATTACCGCTGCTTGAATCCGGGCGTCTTCCAATTCCTCAGGTAACAGAGACGGGGATTCAGCCGTCACCGCTAAAGCGCGATCGCCTAAAACATCATAAGCAATCTTGGCAACTAAGGTGCTATCAACTCCTCCAGAATAGGCAATCAATGCCCGATCCATTTGAGCAAATAAGCGGGTGAGTTGTTCAAGTTTATTATTTAACATGGTTGTCAAGACAGATGACTTCAAGGCAGAAGGCAGAAGTTATGCCTTATTGTAGGGGATTGTAGGGGCGGGTTTAGCCGTTTAATTGACGGGTATAAGTAGGTGGACACAATTAAAGTTAGCAGTGGAGATTAGGGAACAGGGAACAGGGAACAGGGAACAGGGAACAGTAAGGGTTTGAGGCTTGTTTACATAACTTAATCTAGTTAAGTTTATTTCCACCAACCTACTTACCGATAAGTTATCAACAAAACCCGCCCTCTTGTCGTTTAGATTTGAGCCAAATGGCAAATGACGTAGCTTGCTTGAAGAAGAGCGAGTATGACACAAACAAATGACAAATGACAAATGACCAATGACCAATGACAAATGACAAATGACAAATGACAAATGACAAATGACAAATACCAATTAAGCCAAAAGCGATTCCCCTTGTTCGTCCGACGTTGCCAACTCTTCCAACCGTTCCTGTTGATCCTGGGTAATACAGGCTTGAATCACAGACTCTATATCCCCTTCCAACAGGCTATTCAGCGAATAGTTTTGACTCAAGCGATGATCCGTCACCCGATTGTCCTTATAGTTATAGGTGCGAATCTTCTCCGATCGCGAACCCGTCCCCACCTGCGATCGCCGCATCGAGGTTACAGCTTCCTGTTGCTCCCGCAGCTTCATTTCATACAGTTTAGCGCGGAGAATTTGCAACGCCCGCTCTCGGTTTTGCAGTTGAGAACGCTCCTCCGTACAAAAGATCCGAATCCCAGTCGGCTTGTGGAACAGATCAACCGCTGTTTCCACCTTGTTCACATTCTGTCCACCAGCACCACCGGAACGGGCTGTGGAAACCTCCAAATCCTTCGGATCAACCTCAATTTCCACATCATCCACTTCTGGCATTACCGCCACAGTCGCGGTTGAGGTATGAACTCGTCCTCCTGCTTCCGTCACCGGGACTCGTTGCACCCGATGAACACCCGCTTCAAACTTCAGCTTGCTATAAACCTGTTCCCCTTGAATTTCCAGAATCGCCTCTTTAAACCCACCCATGTCAGCCGGGGACTCGCTCAATAGCTTCACCCGCCAGTTCTGAGTTTCGGCATAGCGGGAGTACATTCGCACTAAATCCCCTGCCCAAATACTGGCTTCGTCGCCCCCGGTTCCGGCGCGAATCTCCAACATGATGTTCTTATCATCATTGGGATCACGGGGCAAAAGTAGGATTTTCAGGTGTTTTTCCAACTCCTCCAGCTTGGTTTGCAGTTCCTCAACTTCCAGGGATGCCATGTCGTGCATTTCACCATCCCCATTGGCTTCCTTGAGGATTTGGCGAGCGCCAGTTAGTTCCTCCTGGGCTGTTTTCCAGAGTTCGTAGGTGCTAACCACTTCCTCTAGGGACGAACGGGCTTTTGCCACCCGCTGCACTTCCACCGGATCAGTGGCAATATCAGGGTCAGCCAAACGGCGCGTTAATTCGTGAAAGGTTTGTTCAACCGATTGTAATTTATCGAGTAGGTAAGTTTCCGCCATGGTTACAGCGATCGCTCCATTAAAATAGCCTAAAAAAGCATTGAAGAGCGAAGTCTAACTATTAAGAGTTAGGCTCCGCTACAGTCGAACACACTTCAACTCGCTATTTCTCTTTAGACGATTGCTGCTCCGAGGCATTCCCTTCTAACATGCCGTATTTCCGCATAAAGCGCTCCACACGACCTTCCGTGTCAATAATTTTTTGGGTTCCGGTGTAGAAGGGATGATTTCCCGACCATACATCAACATGAATTTCGGGCTGGGTTGAACCAACCGTCATCACAACTTCTCCGTTGCAATAGACTTTGGCGTCTGGATACCACTGGGGATGAATATCAGGTTTTGGCATGGTTACTTTCCTCTGTGAGCAAGCGTTTCTTCGTTCTGTCCTTTGTGTCGTTTGGGGCGAAATCACCCCTGATGATTCGTATTCTCTTCTCCCAATTCTAACGCTTCGAGTATTGGGGAGCTTTGCGGGCTTTATGTAAGCCATATTTCTTCCGTTCTTTGGCACGGGGATCGCGGGTTAAATACCCTTCCATCTTCAACGGAGAGCGATTTTCCGGGTCAAGTTCACAAAGCGCCCGTGCCACACCTAAGCGAATGGCATCCGATTGTCCCGTCAACCCACCACCGTGAGCATTGACTAAAATGTCGTAATCATTTTCTAGACCCAAAGTTTCCAATGGTGATTTGGTCACCATTAAATAGGCTGGATTCAGATTAAAGTAGACATCGCCGGGACGCCCGTTAACAACGAGTTGACCCGTCCCTGGAACGAGGCGCACCCGGGCGACTGAGGATTTCCGGCGACCCGTTCCCCAGTAAACAGCGCGATTTTCCATCGGTTCTGTTGCTTGCATTAGTCTTGTTCTCCTGGAATGGTATCAATGGTTAAGGTTTGAGGTTTTTGAGCGTCATGGGGATGAGCTGCACCCGCGTAAACTTTCAGCTTAGTAAAAAGTTTGCGACCAAGGGAATTTTTGGGCAGCATCCCTTTCACCGCCTTTTCAATAATCCGCTCCGGTAGGCGGGCTTGTAAATGGGCAAAGGTTTCCGTTTTCATCCCACCCGGACGACCGGAATGGCGGCGATAGAGCTTCTGACTGCTTTTTTTTCCGGTCACGACGACTTTCTCGGCATTGACCACGATAACGAAGTCCCCTGTATCCATGTGCGGGGAATAGGTCGGTTTATTTTTCCCTCTAAGAATCATGGCAATTTCAGTTGCCAATCGTCCCAGACGTTGACCTTCGGCATCGATAACGTACCAATTTTGTTCTAAAGAATCCTGAGTTGGCAGGTAAGTTTTTTGCATGAGTTTTTTTGATTACGTATACAGTTAACCTAAACACAATTGGGGGGGCATCTCAGTCGGCAAGATGAACTTAGGCTGAGTATCAAACCAGGTTTTTGGCGGAAACGGCGAATGGGGATACCCCACTCGTAACAAACACAGCCCCTTGGCTGGCGCTGAATATTTGATCCGCTCCCGCTGTTGATTCACCCACAGTTGAGTAAACTCGTGGGGATTAAGGTTGCCCCGCCCTACCTCCACCAGCATGCCGACGAGTAGCCGCACCATGCCGTATAAAAATCCATCCGCCTGAATTTCAATATGAATAAATGAACCATTCCGGTAACAGTGGGTGTCCTGAACCGTGACCCAGGAATGCTTCCGTCCAGAGTTGGCGCGATGGAACGCCGCCAGGTGGTGTTTGCCCCGCAGTGGATTCAGTGCTTCCTGAATTTGATGTTCATCTAAGGGAGCGTGATAGTAATGCCAACAAAACGGTCGCACAAACAAGTTGGGACAAGCGTCTGTATAGATACTGTACCGATACCGACGCCAAATCGCCGAAAAGCGAGCATGCCAATTGGCGGGTACGGGGGCTGATGCCCGAATCAGGATATCCTCCGGTAGTCGGCTATTGAGCAGATGCATCCACCGCTCACCGGGAATCGGACGGCTACTATTAAAATGGGCGACTTGGGCAGCGGCATGAACCCCTGTATCAGTACGCCCCGCCCCGTGTAAGGTTACGGGTTTTCCTTCGACAGTGGACAGAACTTGCTCAATCTCCGCTTGTACCGTGCGATGGAGAGGTTGTCGTTGCCAACCCGAGAACTTGGTACCCAGGTATTGAATCACCAGGGCGATGCGTTGAGTTGGCTTAACCTCGCACTCGGACATGACTTGAGTTCACACCAGCTCGATGATTGCCATTTCCGCATTATCCCCACGACGGCGCAGGGTTCTGAGTACGCGAGTATACCCACCGTTACGGTTGCCATAGCGATCATTCACCCCTTCAAACAAGGCATGAACTAATTGCTTGTCGTAAATATAACCCAAGGCTTGACGGCGAGAGGCTAGGGAGCCATCTTTTGCCAAGGTAATCATTTTTTCCACTTGGGAACGCACAGCTTTTGCCCGCGTTTTAGTGGTGGTGATCCGACCATGACGAATCAACTCCGTAGCTAGGCTTCTGAGCAGCGCTCGACGCTGGTCAGCTGGTTTTCCCAGTTTGGGTACACGACGACGATGACGCATTGTCTTTTCTTCCTCTACAATCCCACAACAATGAACAATTTCTCAATCGAATGGCTAATCGTCAACTCGATTAGCCATTTAGTCTCAATCCTTAAGTTGGTTTAGCCGATTTTTCGTGGGGCAATGTAATCCCCAAGCGTTTTTGCAAGGCGTCGATGACTTCTTCGGCAGACTTCTGACCAAAGTTCTTGATTTCGAGTAGATCCTCCTGGCTATAATCTAGTAAATCAGCAACGGAGTTAATTTGCGCTCGCTTGAGGCAGTTATATGCCCGCACCGACAGTTGCAGTTCTTCAATCGGAATTTGGCTGGTTGGATCTTCATCTTCAGGACGACCCACAGGCTCTGGCTTCAGCTCGATATCTTTCAGGGGATTGAATAAATCCACCAGAATATTAGCGGCTTGACTCAGTGCTTCCTGGGGTGACACACTGCCATTTGTCCAAACATCTAAAATTAAGCGGTCTTTTTCCAGGGAACCGTCAATCCGAGTATCCTCGACGCTGTAGTTGACCTTTGTCACGGGCATAAATACGGCGTCAAGTTGCAGGAAATCGACTGAAGATGTTTCATCACGACCCCGTTCTACAGAGCGATATCCTTTGCCTCGTTCGATGCGAAACTCCATTTCCAGTTTGGCACCGTCGGCTAGGGTCGCGATATACTGACCCGGATCAACAAATTCTACGTCCGACGGTAGGTCAAACTGAGCCGATCGCACGGTTGAGGGTCCAGTGATCATGACTCGACCAATATGGGGACCGGGTGTATAACTTTTGAGGACGACTTCCTTCATATTCAGGAGAATTTCTAGGACATCCTCTCTGATTCCCGCAATGGTGGCAAACTCATGATTGACTCCCGCAATCCGGACAGCGGTAATTGCTGTCCCTTCCAGGTTAGACAGGAGAACCCTTCTCAGGGCGTTGCCAACTGTTGTACCTTGACCGCGTTCGAGAGGTTCTAGGACAAATTTGCTATATTGACTTTGATTCTTTAGTGTTTTGGATTCTACGCACTCAATCTGAAACTGCGCCACGGAGTGACCTCCCTCCTTTAATTCATAGGAACCCATCAAAAGCACCAAGCGAGTACTTTTGAATTGTTGTTGCGCCTAACCCACCATTTGGTACAAGTGGCACTAAGCAAAGTATTAGTGGTTGGCATAATTCGCTCGATGCTGACACTTGATTTTGTTGTCGAGTCGAGACGGATGGGGGTTAAACCAACGTGAAGGTTTGATTGAGATATACCCTAAATCAAACTCTGGGTTGGGCTTCCCCAATTCCCATTCCCAATTTCCCGATCCTAGACGCGGCGTCGTTTCGGGGGACGGCAACCATTATGAGGAATTGGCGTGACATCCCGAATTAGGGTAATTTCTAGTCCTGCCCCTTGCAGGGCGCGAATAGCCGTTTCTCGACCTGCACCAGGACCGCTAACCATTACCTCAATTTGACGCATTCCTTGGTCTGTCGCTCGACGGGCGGCGTTATCGGCAGCGGTTTGAGCGGCAAAGGGGGTGCCTTTCTTAGCTCCCTTAAACCCACTTGATCCCGCTGATGCCCAGGAAACAACATCACCTCGCGTGTCAGAAATGGTGACGATGGTATTGTTGAAGGTGGACTGGATGAATGCCATTCCATTGGGAACGTTTCGTTTCTGCTTTTTTGTACCAGTTTTTTTAGTTGGTCGCGGCATATCGCTTTAGTTGGCTATCTTAATGATGGGTGTGAACTGAATAAGAGTGTTACTTCTTCGCTGGTGCTTTTTTCTTCCCGGCAACAGCAATACGTCTACCCCGGCGGGTACGGGCATTGGTGCGGGTTCGTTGACCGCGCACAGGTAACCCTTGGCGATGACGACGCCCGCGATAGGTGCCGATATCAACAAGGCGCTTGATATTCATGGCTTCCCAGCGCCTTAAGTCACCCTCAACCTGATAGTCGCCCTCGACCACCGATCGCAGAGTGGCTACGTCAGCATCGCTTAAATCCTTGACGCGGATATCCGGATTAACGCCCGTTTTTGCCAGAATTTCTTTGGAGCGAGATAGACCAATTCCGTAGATGTAGGTTAGACCAATTTCTATTCGTTTATCGCGAGGTAGGTCTACACTGGCAATTCTTGCCACGGTATTTTTCTCCCTTTTGCTGGTTTTGTGCTACAAATGAGTCTTATAGAGTCTGGTGGATTACCCCTGACGTTGTTTGTGCTTGGGGTTTGGACAAATAACCATTACTCGACCCCGACGTCGAATAACGCGACATTTTTCGCAAATTTTGCGGACGGATGCTCTAACCTTCATGGTTTTTTTAGTTACAACGCAAGCACATTATCATATCATTTTTTTGTTTTCTCGTCAAATAACTCCATAAATCAACCCTACCGATTTTTATTTTTTGCGAAGTCGGTAGGTGATTCGCCCCTTGCTCAAGTCATAAGGGGTGAGTTCAACTTTGACGCGATCGCCCGGTAAGATTTTGATGTAGTTACGGCGAATTTTGCCAGAAATATGGGCAAGGACGTTGAATCCATTATCCAAATCAACCCGAAACATGGCGTTCGGCAAGGATTCGGTTACCGTCCCTTCCATTTCAATTAAGTCTTGTTTAGCCAATTTTGTCGTTCCTCAATACAATTGGTCACTAATTCCCCTCCACACAGATAGAGATTTGTCCAGGGAGTGTTAACTTATGTTATCAAAATCCTCCCACAAAGAGCCTGTCCCAATTACGGGAAGCCTTAGAAATAGTAACGACTTACCCCAGAGGAGAACATCCCTCAAAAGTGAGACGGCGTTCGTTTTCCGGTTTGAGCATTAACTCGACATCACCTGCTTGAGAGAGTCCGTAACCTCTTCCATTGGTCTATCCCCATCAATCTCGCGTAAGATTGAGTGATCGCGGTAAAACTCAATCACCGGCGCCGTCTGTTGACGGTAGACATCTAAGCGTCGCCGAATCGTCTGCTCATTATCATCTTGGCGTCCCCGTGAGAGTAACCGTTTCAGGATTGATTCATCGGGGACATCCAAATAAATGGCATAATCGCAGCGCTGATCGAGATCCTGAAGTAGATTTTCCAGAAAAGCCGCTTGGCTGACATTACGCGGAAACCCATCCAAAATCCAACCCATTTGAGTATCAGGTTGTTTGAGGCGATCGCGAATTAGATCCAGAATCAATTTATCTGGCACCAACTCGCCGCCATCCATATAAGACTGCGCCTTTTGTCCGAGTGATGTAGATGCGGCGATCGCACTCCGTAGAATATCCCCGGTAGAGACGTGAGGAATCTGATAAAGCTGAGCGATATGCTGAGCTTGTGTTCCTTTTCCTGCCCCTGGTGGTCCTAAAAAAACTAATCGTGTCATTGGTTATTTGTCTTATGTCATTTGTCCTTTGTCATTCGTCCTTTGTCCTTTGTCAATTTGATGTCTGCTCAAGTCCAGCTTTGAATTATCGAGACACCCCATTTGGGTTTAAGTAGGTTGGTGGAAATAAACTTAACTAGATTAAGTTATGTAAACAAGCCTCAAACCCTTACTGTTCCCTATTCCCTGTTCCCTGTTCCCTAATCTCCACTGCTAACTTTAATTATGTCCACCTACTTAATCAACGATGAACAAAGGACAAGTAACCAATGACCTAGCAGAAATTTTACTGCTTGACCATACCCTCGTAGCGCTGTGAAATCACATACGTTTGAACTTGTTTCGCTGTGTCAATTGCCACACCGACCAAAATCAGTAACGAGGTAGCGCCCAGCCCTCTAAACGTGGTCACTTCCGTGGCACTTTCCACAGCCGTTGGCACAACCGCCACCAGTCCCAGGAAAATGGCACCCAAAAACGTCAACCGATTCAGCACTCGCTCAATATAGTCGCTTGTGGCTTTACCTGGACGAATTCCCGGAATACTCGCTCCCATTTTTTTCAAATTCTGCGACATATCAACCGGATTCACGATCAACGACGCATAGAAGTAGCTGAAAAAGAGAATTAACACCAGATAAACCAGTACATACAGCCACGGCGTCGGACCAGTCGGACTGATATACACAGTCACCTGATTGACCGCTTGGACGAATGAGCCGAAAATGCCTGCATCATTACCACCGCCAGGCAAGTTAGCCAGGGAAGTAGGCAGAATAAACACCGCTGAGGCAAAGATAATCGGCATTACCCCACCTTGGTTCAGTCGTAGCGGCAGATAACTCGTCCGTTCCCGATAGAGGCGACGTCCAACTTGTCGTCTTGCCGAAATAATCGGAATCCGGCGTGTTCCCTCCTGAACGAAAACAATCCCCACAATCATCACCAGGAAAACCAGGAGCAAAATGACCACCTTACCTGCCATTTCTCGCCCCCCCGTCTGTGCCAACTCAATCGTTTGATCCAATGTCCGAGGCAGAACTGCCACAATGTTGACAAAAATCAACAAGGATGCGCCGTTGCCAATCCCACGTTCGGTAATCAGTTCCGAAAGCCACATCACAAACATTGAACCTGCCGTGATTGCCAGCACGGTTTCCAAAAAGAAGAGAGTTCCAGGATTCTTGGCATAGTCACGATTTACCCATATTGCCAGACCCACGCTTTGCAATATCGCCCAACCCAGGGCAACATACCGAGTAATCTGAGAAATTTTCCGGCGTCCAGCTTCCCCTTCATTCTTCTGCAAATTTTCCAGCGTAGGGATCGCTGCCGTCAGCAACTGTAAGATAATCGACGCATTAATATAGGGCAAGATTCCCAGGGCAAAAATGCCTAAAGCCGAGAATCCTCCCCCAGAGAAAAAATCTAAAATGCCAGCGATGGGAATACCACCACTTTGGATATCTGTGGAAAGTTTTGCCCGATCAATTCCCGGTACGGGTAAAAAGACACCAAACCGGGCGAGGATCAACAAGCCGATGGTCAAAAGCAACCGACCTCTAAGACCGGCAGCTTGTGCCATCTGCATAAATGTTTCTTGAGCCGTTGGAGCTTTGTCTCGACTGACGACCATAAAGGGGTACCTCTAGATGACACAGTGTTGACCTCTCCCTGGTATACACAGGGATTCTAATAGGATACTTCGGAACCATTTAACATCGCGTCCCTTCGGATCTTATTAGAGTTCCAGATCAATAACCTGGATGGCGCGGTCAAAAACGCCTTACAGACCTTGGTTAGATCAAAACCTAACTGTATACTTTTCTCAAACGATTAGCATCACCATTACCCGCCAACGCTAAAAAGTTACGCCTCAATCACTTCACAACTCCCGCCAGCCGCCTCAATTTTTTGACGAGCGCCAGTCGTGAAGGCAGCAGCTTTAACATTTAGCGATACAGTCAACTCCCCGTCGCCCAGAATTTTCAGCGGTCCGTCGTTAGTGGTGACGATACCCGCTTCCATCAGTGACGGTAATGTCACCTCTGTATTGGCAGGGAGTGATGCCAACTTACCTACATTTATCGTAGTGTAATGTTTGGGATTAATCACCGTAAAGTGTTTTAGCTTAGGTAAGCGGCGGTACAAAGGCATCTGACCCCCTTCAAACCCCGGTCTTGTACCCCGACCTGATCGCGATTTTTGTCCGCGCATGCCAAAGCCACAGCTTGCACCTTGACCCGCGCTAATCCCGCGACCAACACGACGACGACGTTTCTTTGCACCGTCTTGGGGTGCTACAGTATGGATTCTCATAATTTAGATGGTTAAACTGAAAACTCTCTCATTTAGGGCTGGTTTTGGACAAAGGTTACTATTCATGGCGAAAAGCGAGTTCCTAAACCCGCCCCTACACAATCAGACATAGAGCTTCTCAATTTCAACCCCGCGTTCTTGCGCCACTTCCTTGAATGTCCGTAGCGCATCTAGGGCGTTAATGGCAGCTCTGGCATTATTCAAGGGATTATTAGACCCCAGTTGCTTGGCTAAGATATTACGGACTCCTGCCAATTCCAACACCGTCCGTACCGCGCCGCCAGCAATTACCCCTGTACCGGGTGCAGCAGGTCGTACCATAACCTTGGCTCCAACAGCCGCTCCATTAGAGGGGTGAGGAATGGAATTCGACTTGGTTAAGGGAACATCGATGACTTGCTTTTTGGCATCGACAACCCCTTTGCGAACAGCGCCAATCACATCACTGGCTTTGCCCACACCAACACCAACTTGACCACGCTCATTGCCAACGACAACGATTGCCCGGAAACTTAATTTTTTACCGCCTTTGACCACCTTGCTAACCCGACGGATTTGAATAACCCGTTCTTGCCAGGCGCTGTCTTTTTCTTTAGCGCGGCTACTTTTGCGACGATTTGCCATAATTTAAATTTCGCTTTACTTACTTCTAGAAGTCTAACCCAGCTTCACGCGCCGCTTCTGCCAAAGCTTTCACGCGACCATGGTAAAGGTTTCCTCCTCGGTCAAAAACAACCTGAGATATGCCTTTTTCCAACGCTCGCTGGGCAATTAACTGACCCACTTTAACCGAGGCGTCACAAGTGGCACCTGATTTTACCTCTGACTTCAGTCCAGGTTCTAACGTCGAAGCTGCCACTAGGGTATGTTGTTGATGATCATCAATAACCTGCACATAAATGTGCTGATTTGAGCGAAAGACCGCTAATCTTGGACGTTCAGCACTACCTTGGACTGTCCGGCGCACGCGCCGATGTCTACGGCGGACTGATTCTTTACGAGTAAGTTTCATCGGTTATTTCTTCCCTGCCTTACCAGCTTTACGTCTAATCATTTCACCGGCATAGCGAATGCCTTTCCCTTTATAAACTTCAGGGGGACGCACCGCGCGAATTTTAGCTGCTGTGTTGCCGACGATTTCTTTATTGATCCCGCTAACAATCACGTTAGTATTCCCTTCAACCGCTAGCTGCACGTCTTCAGGAGGGACAATTTCCACGGGTTGACTGTATCCGACATTCAGAATTAAGTTACGTCCTTGCACCTGGGCGCGATAACCAACCCCTTGGATGGCTAGACGTCTCTCAAAGCCTTTAGACACCCCTTCAACCATGTTGGCAACCAGGGTACGAGACAATCCGTGGCGCTGACGGGCAAGTTTGGATTCATCCCGCCGCCGCACTTGGATGGTTTCTCCTTCTTGTTCAACGATGACTTGTTTCGGTAGAACTCGTTGGAGTTCTCCTTTGGGTCCTTTGACGGTAACTTGTTGACCTTCAATGGTCACGGTCACTTTATTGGGAATTGTTATTGGGCGTTTGCCAATACGCGACATGATTTTATACTCCTTATCCGGGCAAAAGAATTCAAAAGAGCTTAAGTGCTGATTTGAGCCGTGCTACCAGATGTAACACAGCACTTCACCACCGATTCCTTGTTGTCGGGCTTCCCGGTCAGTCATGATGCCACTGGACGTGGAAATAATCGCAATACCAATACCACCCAAAACTCGCGGTAATTCCTTGCGATTTTTGTAAACTCTGAGACCGGGTTTACTCACCCGTTTCAGCGCTCGGATAATGGGTTGACGAGTTTTTCCTTTGTATTTCAAAGAAATAACTAAGTATTTTTTGATGCCTTCCCCAGCTTCTTCAAACTCGGCAATAAAACCTTCCTCTCTCAAGACCTGGGCAATTGCACGGGTCATTTTTGTTGCTGGGACATTTGTTGTTTGATGCCGCACCAAGCACGCATTCCGAATGCGGGTCAGCATATCTGCAATTGTATCGTTTGCCGCCATTAGTTCCTTCCTATTCTTACAGGCTTATTTCTCCCGGAAAGGCATTCCCATCTCTTTGAGTAAAGCGCGACCCTCTTCATCGGTGTTTGCGGTGGTGATAATTGAGATATCCATGCCACGAATTTGATCGATACTGTCGTAGTCTATTTCCGGGAAAATCAATTGTTCTCGGATGCCTAAGGTGTAGTTACCGCGACCGTCGAAACTGCGAGGGCTGATCCCGCGAAAGTCACGAATTCGCGGCAGGGCTAAGCTAATTAGGCGATCCAAGAACGAGTACATCCGTTTCGATCGCAGGGTCACCATGACCCCCACGGGCATTCCTTCACGGATTTTAAATCCCGCGATCGCTTTTTTGGCACGGGTGACCACAGGTTTTTGACCGGTAATGATCGCCAGTTCACTCAATGAGGATTCCAGGGCTTTAGCATTTTGAGATGCTTCTCCTAATCCCCGGTTGACGGTGATTTTGGTCACACGCGGGACTTGATGAATGTTTGTATACCCAAACTGTTCTTTAAGTTTGGGAACAATTGTCTCTTGATAGAGTGTTTTCAATCGGTCAGACATGATGGTTATCCTTTTTCCCTGGGCTTTGTCAGGGTAATTTGTCCTTTGTCATTTGTCCTTTGTCATTTGTTTTTGATAACTGAAAGGACTTGACGAAGATATTTAGTCGATAATTTCACCCGTTTTCTTCAGCATTCGTACCTTGCGTCCCTCTTCAGTCAAGGTGTAACAGATACGACTTGCCACTTTTTGCTTTTCCGAATACAGCATGACATTGGAACTGTGAATCGGGGATTCAATGGTAGCAATTTGACCGGTTTCCCCTTCTTGCTGAGGCTTGACGTGTTTGGTTTTAATGTTCACGCCTTTGACGACAACCTTACTGTCTTTCGGTAAGGTTTGCAGAATTTCTCCGACCTTACCTTTATCGTGACCACTAATCACTTGCACCGTGTCGCCTTTTTTTACGTGCATTTTGTAACGCGGTGGCGCATTTTCTGTCTTTTTAGCCATCAGAGTACCTCCGGCGCTAAGGACACAATTTTCGTGTAATTTCTTTCCCGTAGTTCTCGCGCTACTGGACCAAATACACGAGTTCCTCTGGGATTACCTTCCGGGTTAATAATTACAGCTGCATTATCGTCAAAACGAATACTCATGCCGCTTTCCCGGCGCAATCCTTTACGAGTGCGGACAATAACCGCCCGAACCACATCGGACTTTTTAATTGCCATGTTAGGAATTGCATCCTTCACCACAGCAATAATCACGTCACCCACACTACCGTAACGTCGATTTCCGGAACCGACGACGCGAATGCACATTACTTTACGCGCACCGCTATTGTCAGCCACATTTAAATAGGTTTGTTGTTGAATCATCTGATTTGTACTCTTGATTCAGAGTTATGAGTTGTGAGGCAAGTCTGAGTGGATTTCACGATCGTTTCTCACCGATTCGTGACCATTTAAAACCCAAAACCAAGTTCCTTCGAGGGTGGCGAAGGGTCAATACGCCTTAATTAAATTGAGGCACTATTGAGAATATCCTTAACCTGCCAGCGTTTCGTGCGACTGAGAGGTCGGGTTTCTTGAATGCGGACGCGATCGCCTTCTTGGCAGCGATTTTCTTCATCGTGTGCCTTGTATCGCTTGGTATTGACAACAATTTTGCCGTACTTCGGGTGGGGCGATCGGTTTTCGACAGCAACAACCACGGTTTTATCCATTTTGTTGCTCACAACCAAACCAACTCGTTCTTTAACTGCCATCGCGGTTTACTCCTCTTCTTTTTCCTCAGATGGTGAGGATTCAGGGGTGACTTCAGTCGCCTCGGGTTCACTCACTGATTCTTGCTCATCGGCTTGAACCGACTCTTCTACCTCGGCTGGAGGGGGTTGAGTCGTGGCTGTAGCCGTTGTCGCTGCATCGGCTGAATCACTCACCGTTTGTGGGGTTGTCTCTTCAGACACTGCTGCCAATTGCCGTTCTCGCGCGACAGTCATCATCTGAGAAATGCGATGTTTGAGATGCTTAAACTGATGGGGTTTTTCCAAACGGCGGGTGGCTTGTTGCAACCGCAGTTCAAATAACTCACGCTTGGCAGCTAAAATTTCATCGGCTAACTCTTGATCGCTTAAGGTTCTGGCGTCGTCTATTTTGGGCAAAGGCATAAATACTTATTCCCCTTCACGAGTAATGAACTTTGTTTTAATGGGAAATTTGTTAGCCGCTAGACGCATGGCTTCGCGGGCAAGGGGTTCGGGAACACCAGCGATTTCATAGAGAACTCGACCGGGCTTAACCACAGCTACCCAATATTCAGGTGACCCTTTCCCGGAACCCATACGAGTTTCCGCCGGACGCATGGTCACAGGTTTATCTGGAAACACGCGAATCCAGATTTTTCCGCCCCGGCGAATATAGCGAGTCATGGCTCGACGACCCGCTTCAATTTGACGCGCCGTAATCCAAGACGGTTCAATCGCTTGCAAGCCAAAGTCCCCAAAATTGAGGGAGTTGCCGCGCGTCGCTTGACCTCTCATCCGCCCGCGATGCTGTTTGCGGAATTTTGTACGTTTAGGACTTAACATAGTGATTTTTGTCCGTTATCAGTTAGTCGTGATTGTTTCTCCTTTACCTGTTGTCACCTGCTTCAGGGCAAAAGACAAAAGACTTATTCATTGGAACGATCTTCAAATTGTTGGCGACGCCGTTGTTGACGACGACGGGGTTGAGCGGTGGGTTGCGGGGCGACATCTTCGGTAGACGGAATGATTTCGCCTTTGAAGATCCAAACTTTCACGCCGAGAATCCCATAGGTAGTGCTAGCGGTACGGTAGGAATAATCAATATCCGCCCGCAGGGTATGTAGGGGAACTCGACCTTCACGAGTCCACTCCGTTCGCGCAATTTCCGCCCCATTCAGGCGACCACTCACTTGCACTTTGATGCCTTGGACATCTGCCCGCTGCGCCCGTTGAATCGCTTGACGGACAACTCGACGGAAGGATACCCGGCGTTCGAGCTGTTGGGCAATATACTCCGCAATTAGCTCCGCATCGGCATCCACCCGAGCGACTTCAATGACATTGATGCGAATTTGGCGATTGCTCCCCAAAAGGTCTTGTAGACCTGTACGCAAAGATTCAATGCCACTACCGCCCCGACCAACCACGACACCGGGTCGGGCTGTATGAACTTCTAAATCAATTTGATCGGCTTTGCGTTCGATCCGGATCATCGAAATTCCGGCGTTACTCAGGTTTTTTTCGACATATTGTCGGATGATGTAGTCCTCTTGCAGGACTTCTGGGTAACGCTTGGTATCAGCAAACCAACGGGAGCGATGCTCTTGAGTGACACCTAAGCGAAAACCAATTGGATGAATTTTTTGTCCCACGAATCCTTCCTTTACTTTTTGTTTGTCCGTTGTCAATCGTGATCATTGATGACGATTAACTAGTCCTCAACTTGAGGTGAAACCGCCACCGTTATATGACAAGTTGGCTTGCGAATCTGATAAGCTCGACCTTGGGCTCTGGGGCGATATCGCCTAAAGCTGGGTCCCATATCAGCAGAAGCATGGCTAATCACCAAGTTTGTTGGATCTAAACCCGCATTATGTTCGGCATTCGCCACGGCGGATCGTAGGACTTTCAGCACGGGTTCGCACGCCCGGTACGGCATAAATTCTAGAATAATCAGGGCTTCGCGGTAGGAACGTCCGCGAATCTGATCAAGAACCCGCCTGACTTTAAAGGGGGACATGCGAATGTAACGTGCGATCGCTTTGGTTTCTACTGTCGTATCTATCGTCGCCATAGTTTTTGTGATCTCTAATGGGGAAGAGCGAGATAAAAGCTGCCAACTCCGCGTCGATTAACGCGCCCGGCGATCGCTTTTAGAATGACCGCGAAAGGTACGAGTTGGAGCAAATTCGCCCAATTTATGCCCCACCATCTGCTCATTGATAAAAACCGGCACATGGGTTCTGCCATTATGAACGGCGATGGTATGACCCACCATTTGCGGCAGAATGGTTGAGGCGCGTGACCAGGTTTTAATTACCTGCTTTTCGCCTTTAGTATTCAAGGCTTCAATCTTACTCAGAAGACTGTCGGCAATAAATGGACCTTTTTTTAATGAACGACCCATAATCTCAATATGGTAAATGGTCAGTAATTGGATGCAACCGTTAAGCTTGACGCCCACCCCGTCCTCGCTTTGAGGATTTGCGCCGACGGCGGACAACTAAAGCCGTGCTTTGTTTTTTCGGCTTCCGAGTTTTAGCACCCAAAGTGGGTTTACCCCATGGTGTGACTGGACCTGATCGACCAATAGGCGCTCTGCCTTCACCACCACCATGCGGGTGATCAACCGGGTTCATGACGCTTCCTCTGACTTTAGGACGGCGTCCCAAGCGACGGCTACGACCGGCTTTCCCTAAACTGAGGTTACGAGCATCACTATTCCCCACCTGTCCAATCGTGGCATAGCAATTTCGCTGCACCATGCGAACTTCTGTTGAGGGTAGCTTCAGCGTGACATACTTTCCTTCTTTGGCAACGACTTGGGCACTCACCCCAGCCGCACGGACGATTTGACCACCTTTTCCGGGTATCAGTTCTACGTTATGCACGCTGGTTCCTAGAGGGATATTGCTCAGAGGTAAAGCATTACCCACCTCAATTGGAGCATCGGGTCCAGAAATCACAGAAGCGCCTACTTCTAAACCAGCCGGATGCAAAATATAGCGTTTTTCGCCATCTTGATAGTAAAGCAGGGCAATCCGGGCGTTCCGGTTAGGGTCATATTCAATGGATGCTACTTTAGCCGGAATATTGTGCTTGTTCCGGTGAAAGTCGATGATCCGGTAGAGGCGCTTGTGTCCACCTCCTCGACGCCGACTGGTAATCACCCCCCGATTATTGCGACCCTTGGGACGGTGATTAGATTTCGTTAGCGATTTTTCTGGTTCATCGCGGGTAATCTCCGCAAAGTCTGAGAGCGTAACCTGACGGGTACTAGGGGTATAGGGTCTATAACTACGAGTTCCCATAAAACTATCCTTTAGTCATTTGTCATTCGTCATTCGTCATTCGTCATTTGTCCCTGAAAACTCGGTCGGGGCGGCTTTAGTTGCATCTGGATTGGGTAATAAAAGATAGTAGTCAAACCCGCCCCGACACATTCAACACTCACCATTGTTTTATACGTCTGGGAACAACGTAATTGAGTCTTCAGGCGCTAAGGTGACAATTGCCCGTTTATACTGGGGCTTGTACCCGATAAATCTGCCGACGCGACGCTTTCTGCGAGGTGGCATTAAGGTATTTACACCCGTAACTTTGACATCAAAAAGGCTTTCTATTGCCGCTTTGATTTCAGGTTTAGTGGCTTTGGGAACCACATCAAAGACATATTTATTATCTTCTAAAAGCAACGTGGCTTTTTCAGTTACAATTGGGCGCAGCACCATGTCTGCCAGATCTCGGGGGTTAGTCGATTTAGTCACTGTAAACCTCCTGAATTTTGGCAAGGGCTGTATTGGTGGTGACAATTTTGTCAGCGTTCAATACATCGTAGACATTTAAGCTATCAGCATAGATTAGCTTGATGCTTGGCACATTACGCGCTGATAAATAAACCTGCTGTGCGGGTTGCGGTAGAATCAACAGGACTTTTTGATTGGGATCAATTCCCCAACGCGCGATCGCGTCCATCAAGTCTTTGGTTTTAGGACGGGGCAGTTGATCGGCAAACTCTTCGACGACAATCATATCCTCCGCTCGACCCTGCAATGCTGTTCGCAATGCCAAGCGCCGCTCTTTGCGGTTCATCTTCAGGTTATAGTCTCTAGGCTTGGGACCAAAGATGATGCCCCCACCTCGCCACAAGGGTGAGCGGTTTGAGCCAGCCCGAGCGCGACCCGTTCCTTTTTGCCGCCACGGTTTCCGTCCGCCGCCTCTAACTTCGGCGCGGGTTTTTGTGGATGCGGTTCCTTGACGAGCATTGGTCATTTGTCTAACTAATGCTCGATGAACAATGTGAGACGCACTATCTTCTTTGGCGACTTTCAGCTCTAGGGTTGCCTGTCCCACTTCTTCCCCTTGCCAGTTTCGCACTATACAATCGACCATAGTTTTTAGTCCTTAGTCTTTATTCTGGTTGTTCATGATTCATCGGTGGGCATAAACAATGAATAATGAACAATCAACAATCAACAATCCATGACTATCGCCCGACTTTATTCGTGGGTGCAATATTTAAAAGCGCTCCTGGCTTACCGGGAACTGCCCCTTTAATAATCAGTATGTTTCGCTCTGTGTCTACGCGCACCACCTGTAGTTTGCGAATGGTCTGACGTTTACCACCATAACGACCCGCCATTTTCTTCCCTGGGAAGGTACGACCGGGCGTTGTTCCAGCACCAGTGGAACCGGGTAAGCGGTGGTTTTTTGAACCATGCGCCATAGGTCCGCGCTTAAAGTTATGGCGTTTTTGATAGCCAGCAAAGCCGCGACCAATGGTATTTCCAGAGACATCAACCAGTTGACCCGCACTAAATATCTCCGCATTAATAACTTGACCGAGTTGGAATTCGTCGGTGCTATCTAGGCGATATTCGCGCAGGTGACGTAAAGGGGGAGCCTCAGATTTGGCTAAATGCCCCTTTTCTGGCTTATTGACTGCCTTTTCTTTAACTTCGTGATAGCCCAGTTGTACAGCACTGTAGCCATCCGTTTGCTTGGTTTTGATTTGAGTCACCCGACAAGGACCCGCTTGAACGACTGTGACAGGAAGGGCGCGTCCTTCCTCGTCAAAGACTTGGGTCATGCCGAGTTTCGTGCCGAGGATACCGACAGACACTGGCTTCTCCTTTCTAGACGGTACAGCGAGGCAAATTTGGCGTTGATTCACAAGTGAATCCGCTCTACCTCAGCAGGTTATCTTCCTGACTAATCGACAGGGATTTCCTCGATTGAGGTTAATTCTTGCCTGGTTAGTTGTGGAAATTTTGGTTAGTCCTGACTAACCGCGTCGCCTTTGAACGCTGGGACTTAAAGAGTTATCTCCTCAGTATCCCCACGAGGCGCAGTGCAAGTGCCAAAGGTCAGAAGCTGCCACTACAAGAGCTATCTGGCTTTTTGATCTGAGTTCACTGTAGTTCTACTGTAGAACTAGCATACCTCAACTTGGTGGTTTGACTGGATAAATCCAAGACCACAGCTTCTGTTGACCTAAGTTGCGATCGAGTAAGTCGCGATCGCGCAACCTGGCAATTTGGTCACAATTGCTCAGTATAGAATAATTCTCTAGCTTTGTCTAGGAAATTGGCGACAATTTTATCCATCCGAGCCAGCTTGCCTCGAAAGCCGCACGCTCATTCACAATCCGGGGAACCCGCCAACCCGCCATGCACCTGGTCTAAGCCTCCACCTTAAATGGTACGCTCAAAAGCTGGACAATTAACTTGTGGAACAGGTGTAAGGGAGTGATTCCAGACTTCGACGAAAACGGCAATCTACCGCCAGGAGTGCATTTTTGCGAATGGGAGGGATTTGTAGAACGATTTGGAACCAATGCGCTTAGGTTGCGTTTAATACGGGGACTGCAAATGGCAATAGAGCAGCTAAAAGCAGCAGGTTGCCGGACAATGTATATCAATGGCAGCTTTGTTACCATCAAAGCAGACCCAGGGGATTTCGATGCCTGTTGGGATAGAGAAGAGGTAGATATAGACTATCTCAGAATTCATGCTCCTCGATTACTGAATTATTATGACCGTGCTGGACAGAAAGTTAAATATGGAGGTTGAATCTTTCCATCAGACCAACCCATCGGCAATTACGGAATGGATTCTTTTGAATTATTTCAGCAAGATAGAAAGTACAATAAAAAAGGGATTATTGCCATAGATTTAGTGAGGTGGAGCTTATGATTAAAGATAAAAAAGAGTATACAGTTACTCAGGAGCTGATCGGAGAATTTGAAAAATCTATAGCTACAATAGAGAGAGATGAAGCCAGGAAAACAAATTATCCTGACGGCTGGGAGCTGATGAGAAGTTCATTACAATCTCATCTCGATAAATTAAAAGCAGAAATCGCTGAATATGAAAGACTTACATCCCACGATCGCCACAGCCCTATCGTACTGAAGCTCGACGACATTGACTATTTACCGCAAGTTTTAATTAAAGCGCGTATGGCGGCTAAACTCAGCCATCAAGAACTAGCGAACTTAGCTGGACTGACGGAAGAGCAAATCAAACGCTATGAAGGTAATGATTACGAAGATGCCAGTTTCATGGATGTCAGATTTGTGATTAATGCCCTAGATATTAAAATTCAAAATGGGGAGTTTTTAATTCCTTTAGATACGCTGAGAAGAACTCCGGTTACTAAAGAAGAATTGCTAACGTCTCAGACAACAAATCGGGAGCAAAGCTGTAGGAATTGAGATTGTTAGATGGTGCGATCGCTACCCGTGCAAGTATCACTTAAACAATTGCTGTGACGATCATTACCCTTGAAGAGCAAGTGTATGGACGGTTAAATCAAATTCGTAATATTTAAACGATGGCATACAGTAGTTTCACCTTAGCTAAAGCTAAAAAAGAGTTTAACTTAACGACTGTTGAAGGAGGACGGTTTCTACCACCCATTGATCCTATAGCTCCTAGTGCTAGGCTACAAGAAGCGTTGACCGATTTGCCGTGGGCTATTGCGGTTGGCTCAGAAAAGGCTAAGTCAGAGGGGATTATTTATCCCATTTTGCAAGAGGTGAGACGAATTTTTAGAAATCAGATCAGCCTTTTTTCGGGTCGGGATTTTACGGTGGATATGAGTAAAGGATTGAATGGCTATGTTGATTACTTGATTAGTAGTTCTCAAGAACAATTGGAGATTGAAGCACCAGTGGTTGTGGTGGGGGAAGCCAAACGAGATAATCTGAATGAAGGCTTGGGACAGTGCATCGCAGAAATGGTTGCTGCTCAAATGTTTAATCAAGCTAATCAGGTGAGTATCTCGACAATTTACGGGTCAGTTAGTAACGGGACTCAATGGCGTTTTTTGAAATTAGAAGGGTCAACAGTAACTATAGATTTGATGGATTATGCTCTACCTCCAGTAGACCACATTTTAGGTTGTTTGATTTGGATGGTTGGAGTATCTACAAATTCGTCTCCCCAGGCTCACCTCGACTAAAAGGAATGATGCTTACGAAAAAATGATACTGAAAATTTGCTTATATAGAAAACATTGATGGGCGCACGTCTGTGCGCCCCTACCCATCCTGTTGATAATGCTCACTATTTTTTCGCCAGATCAGGGATAACCAACATAAAAAGAATACCGAAAACAATAATCGCCAGAGCTTGTTCTGTGGTCAGTAGATTCGGTCTGACTAGATACAAGACAGCAAAGCCAAGCAACGCAATTGTCAGATTCCGAGACAGCAGCCCCGGCATTACCAGAGTCGCAATGATGCAAAATGCGATTATTGCAATGGCTACTTCCATGGTTCCTGTTTCCTTGTTTCGGGTAATTACAGGGCGCTTAGCAAGGCGGAAAGCCTAACTGATCGCCTACTATCAATCAGCCGTTACCTTTAACCCGATTCCTCGTTGGCAAGATTTGCCTGTTTCGGTCGGGCTGGCTTGTGTACGGGTTCCCCTGTACGCTATACGGCACTCGGCAACGTAACTCTAAACTATCTTAAAACCGCTCATAAGTCAGTAGTGAGTAACTGCTCATTTGGACTCTACGCGATCGCACTCCCTGGAAAACACGCCTATCCCTTATCCCAATAAGGCTTTCCCTGACTCCGAGTCCGGGTAAAGTTGTGTTAAAATATTAAAAGAAAGTAGCACATTTTAGCAACTATTTGGGTTAAACATGGCGGTTTAGCTCACTTTTTGCGCTTTTTTTGCCTAAATCCTGAATTTTTATGGAGTTTTTCGTTCTATGAGTACCTCCCAAGAGCGGATTGTCCCGACAAATCTTCGCAGCGAAATGTCTAGGTCATACCTAGAATATGCCATGAGCGTCATCGTGGGTCGGGCGCTACCCGATGCGAGGGATGGACTCAAGCCAGTACATCGGCGGATTCTCTATGCGATGCATGAACTGGGACTCACGCCCGATCGCCCGTTCCGTAAATGCGCCCGTGTTGTGGGTGAAGTCTTGGGTAAATATCATCCCCACGGCGATACAGCGGTGTACGATGCCTTAGTTCGCATGGCACAGGATTTCTCCATGCGATCGCCCCTAATTAACGGACATGGTAACTTTGGGTCGGTGGATAATGACCCACCTGCGGCAATGCGTTACACAGAATGCCGCTTGCAATCCTTAGCCACAGACTCCCTCCTCCGGGATATTGAGTCGGAAACCGTCGATTTTCTGGATAACTTCGATGGATCACAACAAGAACCGATTGTCCTCCCTGCCCGGGTTCCCCAGATACTCCTGAATGGATCATCGGGTATTGCGGTGGGAATGGCAACTAATATCCCTCCCCATAATCTGGGGGAATTGGTAGATGGCTTAGTCGCCCTAATCCATAACCCAGAAATCACCGAGAAAGAATTGATGCGGTATATTCCCGCCCCTGACTTTCCCACTGGCGGTCAAATCCTGGGCAGATCCGGCATCAAAGACGCCTACACCACTGGACGCGGCTCAATCACCATGCGGGGTGTGGCGCAAGTGGAAACTATTGAACACCGGGGACGCCCGGATAAAGAGGCGATTATTGTCACCGAACTGCCCTATCAAACTAATAAGGCGGCATTAATTGAAAAAATTGCCGAACTGGTGAATGATAAGCGCATCGAAGGCATTTCCGATATTCGCGACGAAAGCGATCGTCGGGGAATGCGGATAGTGATTGAACTGAAGCGGGATGCCTATCCCCGTGTAGTTCTCAATAATCTTTATAAGCAAACTCCCCTGCAAAGCAATTTTGGTGCCAATATGTTGGCATTAGTCGGGAATGAACCCCAACTGTTGACAATCAAGCAGTTCCTCGAAGTCTTCCTGGAGTTCCGCATTGAAACGATTACCCGGCGCACCCAATACGAACTCCGCAAAGCCGAGGAACGGGATCATCTACTGCAAGGGTTACTCATTGCCCTAGAGAACTTAGACGCGGTAATTGCTGTCATTCGCGCCGCCGCCGATACCGCTACTGCCAAAAGTCAATTAATCGAGCAATTCGGACTGTCCGAAGCCCAAGCAGACGCCATTTTGCAAATGCAACTGCGACGCTTGACGGCATTAGAAGCCCAGAAAATTCAAGCGGAACACGAAGAGTTACAAGTTCGCATTGCCGATCTGCAAGACATTCTGGCAAATCGATCGCGGATTCTGGAAATTATCGAAACCGAAGCGCTGCAGATTAAAACCACCCACGACACACCGCGCCGCACGGTGATTCAAGAGGTGGAAGGGGAACTGGATGATATTGACTTAATCGCCAATGAAAAAGCGGTGATTTTAGTCACCGAACAAGGGTATATTAAACGGATGCCGATTCACTCCTTTGCTGCCCAAGCCCGGGCAACACGAGGCAAAGCGGCTGCCCGGATGAAGGAGGATGACGGGGTTGAGCATTTCCTCACCTGCTGTGATCACGACAGCCTACTGTTTTTTAGCGATCGCGGTGTCGTTTATTCCCTACGCGCCTACCAAATCCCTGCCGCATCTCGCACCGCCAGAGGGGTTCCCATCGTGCAGATGCTTCCTATTCCCCACAATGAAAAAATTACCTCGGTTGTCCCCGTTTCTGAGTTCACCGATGATTTGTATTTGGTGATGTTAACTCGTAAAGGGTATATCAAAAAAACGGTGTTGGATGCCTTTAGTAATATCCGGGCAAATGGGTTAATTGCCATTTCTCTGGGTGAAGGCGATCAACTGCGCTGGGTGCGTCTATGCCGAGCCGAAGATAGTATTATCATTGGTTCTAGTCAGGGCATGGCAATTCATTTTAAAGCCGATCACGATCAACTGCGTCCCCTAGGTCGGGCGACACGAGGGGTGAAGGCGATGAAACTGCGCTCTAAGGATGAGTTGATCAGTATGGATATTCTCCCGGCTCAAGTGGTCGAGAGGCTGATTGCTACAGCTAACAGTGAAGAGGTGGAAACAGAAGACGATACCAGCGATGAAGTGAATGGGGAAGAAGTTCACGAAACCGCCGGTCAAGGACCTTGGGTTTTAGTAGTTACCACAGGCGGTTTAGGTAAGCGAGTGCCAGTGTCTCAATTCCGGCTGCAAAATCGGGCAGGAATGGGATTAGTGGCAATTAAGTTCCGCCATAAGAAAGATAAACTCGCTGCATTGCGGGTGGTGAATGAAGGGGATGAGTTGATGATGGTGACAATGCGAGGGATTATCATTCGCCAAGCCTTGGATGCCATTTCCCCCCAATCCCGAATGGCGACAGGGATACGAGTCCAGCGCTTAGATGAGGATGACGCGATCGCAGCGGTGGCGTTGGTTCCTTTATCGGGTTCTGAGGAAGAAGCTGAAGCCTTGGATGAGGCGTTGTAACGTTAATTAGGGAACAGATATCAACTTAAGCTACAGCCCTCACCCCCAACCCCTCTCCATCCCCCCTAACCCCCCTTTGAAAGGGGGGAATAGGGAGAGGGGAGCAAGAGGGGAGCAAGAGAGGAGTTGTGTTCCAGACTTTGCCAACTACATCTTTTATGATGAATTGTCCACCTCGATCGCGCCGATGCACAAACAGTACATAAGCCCAATGTTCGGCACGAATAATCATGGATTTGGGAATGCCTAAGAATTGGGCAATCATATCCAATGTAATCGGGAAAGTACGAGGTTTAATGCGGCGAAATAGAATAGTCATTTCCGTTCAATAGTAAATGGTGTAGGATTAGATGAAAAATTAAGCAGGTTTACCGATAATAAAACTGATCTGGATTAACTCAAATCGGCGGAAACATCAAAGGTGATTTCAAATCGGGCGGCTGGAATAGAGCGGTTGAGAACTCTGATATAATCTTCAGCATCTTGACGGTTGTAGAATCGAGCGATAGTGTAGCGTTGCTCATTCGGAAGCAGGCGGACGATCGCCCAGGGACGGTTCAAGGCTGGAATGGTAGACTGGACTGGGTTTGGCAGGTTTTTACCTCGGATAATATTCAGCGTGGATTGGATCAAGTTCCACAGAGTTTGATAGGTTGGCGTAGTGTCGTGGGGGAGTAAGTTCCAATCCGTTACAGGTTCAGGTAGCCAGGTTAAGGTGTAGGAATTGCCATTTTTTTGGATTGTCCAAGACAAACGGCGGGGTTGTTTCAAGCATTGGTAATTGTGCTGTCTCAGCAAGGCGCAAAGTTTTTCACCTTCGATTTGTAGGCGTAGCCAATCACTGTGTTTCATTATGTTTGCATGGGGTAGATGACAGTTAGCGCATCCTTCGCTGTTGGCGCTGTCTTCCTGACAGACAAAGGGATTGCGGGGATTGCAGGGGATAGGCGATCGCACACGACACAACAGACACAGGCGATCGCCCTTGGAAATAGCCATGAGAACTTGGATCTAAACGATTTGCGTTTAGACATCACCTCCTTGAATTCAGGGGAAAATTTGGGATTTAAGATGTCACAACAATGACCGCCAAGCGATGCAGCGCCCTATCGCTCAGTAATTTACTGTGTATATTCTTTTCAAAATCACTTTATCATGTCTTTATGATTTATAGGTGTGTATATTAAGAGATTAATTGTCACTTACATATATAGGTATAAAATCTGGGAATGAGAAACCGAGAAACAAGACACGGGGAATACAAAGTCAGAGTTAACGCAACGCTGACGCCTAGCAGTATTGAGAAACTGGGCGGGTTTCCTTTGTCAGTTAGCGGTGAGATAGGGCGGGTTTTGTTGCTCAGTTATTTCTGAATGGCTGATTTTATTTCCTAAACCCGCCCCTACAATTGTGCCTAAACCCGCCCCTACAATTGTGCCTAAACCCGCCCTTATAATTGACCATTCACGGCGTTCGATGGTATACGTATTATGTATCAAATTGCTAATGAATCGTGTTAATTAAGGATAATTGCCCTTATTTATTTATTCTGCCTCATCCGTTTCCAAAACCTAAAAAAATAAGTCTCAGTAGGGTGGGTTAGGCGGTCATACTATCTCAAAAGCAACCCTCTAATTTGATATCCGCCGTAACCCACCAATCACAAAGCTTGAGGAAATATCAACAGATAACGATTATACTATTTTGCTAATGGATGTGGTTAATAACTTACACAAATCAAGCTTATATTATGCCATTGGTGCGTTACGCTTGGCTAACACACGATGGCGGCTTGACACAGCTAAAATTGTGGAATAGATTTCACCATTGAATCGGGCGCAAAGCTTTGCGCCCCTACATTTTTTGGATGTAACGGTAAACTATCAATTCAGGTGTGCCACGCCACTACATAAACTCATCCGTTGCTAATAAGTTGGGTTTCGGCGCGTCAACCCAACCTACTAATACCGAACCAGAGATGTGAATCTTAAACCCGCTCTGGAGCAATAACTACCTGAATATACTTCTCGCAACACTGTTGAGATAACTCCTGGATTTGCTCATCTCGGTTCTTCCCCGGTTTTAAGTTATCCAACAAGCCTTGAAAGCCGAGAAAAGCCAGCTCATACATAAGTTGCTGACTTAACTTGCCATAAAAGAAACCGCCATGGGTATTAATTTCCCCTTTAACAAAATACGCAATACTCAACCGCACGTAATCAAACACCACTAATGCCGATTTTTTCAAAGACTGGCTAACTACACCTGTTGGTTTATTAGGTTCTGAGTCAGTAAAATCACAATAATCCGTGCAATCAAAATAGGTGAACCGATCCGCAACTCGCACGTCTTGTAAATCGATAGTTGAGACATCAGAACCCTTTACAATCTCCTTGTCAACCTGACCCACGGGAACCAGTTCATCGAGTTGTTGATGTTCCCGATTAGACGCCCGAATTTCTAGACAACAATACGGCGATTCAATTTGACCATTTTTATTGTTCACAATTCCGTAATCCTTCTCAGTCAGACGTTGATTGCGATAGTCATATTGATCAGCAAATCGTTGCACTGTTAAATTTCCCAATCGGTAACCGCGAAAACGAGTTCTGGCGGGAAAATTAATGTAATTCACTGCCGTTGATGCCAGTCGCAGGGCTAAATCGCCTTCATTACTAAACAAATATGCCTCTTCGCAACGACGTAACGCCGATCGCAAGAAGTTTGACCGCACAGGCATAATCGAATCGGTAGAGATATCCGGGGCTACCAGAATTAATCGACCCAAACTAAAAACGCGACCAATATAGTTAGAGGGTTGTTTGTTAATAGATTCTGTATCGAAGACATCGGAAAGAATTCGCACCACATTGGTTACCACAAAACAGCCCATACTGTGACCCAAAAAATTTAACTTAATTCGGATATCTTCGCTTTGTTGGCATTCGATCACAGCTTGGTCAATTTGCCGGATTAATTCCACTAAATCCACAACACCATAGTTCATCGCCCGGTTGCGATCGCGCAAATAGGTGGATAACCTGAGTGCTAGTAACGCCAGGATTATTCCCACTGACAGGATAAATAGGATTAACAGAATGACGAATAACCCATTAACTACCCCATTGAGTGGCAAAGGTAGGAAAATTCCCAGCCCACCGATGAGCAACCCACCTAAGAGGATGTAAATCGGTAACCGAGGCAGTAAATCCTGTAAATCGGTTTTCTTCAAAACAGCTTTAGTGCTAAAGAAGGAAATGATGGCAACTAACGCCAATGTAATAAGTTGAGTCATCGAGTGACCCAATAAAGAGGGTCGAGCAACGATTAAAAAAGCCGTAATGACTCCCAGAATAAGCCCAAAGCTTAAGACAAGGGCTAGAAGTGTTGGCAGTGACTGGAAGGCATAGTTTAACTTGTCACCAATAGTCGTCGGTTTATTACTAGGGGGTTGGGGGTCATCTTTCATTGGGTTTTCTGCGGGCCAACGATATCCAATAAAAACAGTCTCTTTCGGCTTTTCCGGTTCGCAATTCTCTGTAACATACTTATAAATTTTCCGGTATCGTTTTTGCGCCTCAGAGCGTCGAGTTCCATAGCCATGAACCGAGATCACGATTTGCGGATTTTTACTATTGACGAGATAGTCAGCAATTTCTCGGAGTCGCTGTTGGGTTAAGGGATTTTCCTTCTGATTAACTTTTTGAACCAGATCTTCAGCATTAATTGGTGCAGTACTATTGACGTAGTACCCCCAAACGGCTTTCTCTTTGCTAAATTCTTCGATGGGGACAATTTCAAATTCGGGAATTTTCGACGGGATTGATGTCATCGGTTACCAATTTTACAGACAAATAATGTTTAAGAGCTTCAGTTTACTCGAATTGGTGCTTTTTTCAAGTAATTGTTATTAAAATCAATAATTTTTATAGAATTTTAATCTCTCTAGCTCCCTTCTTGCTCCCCTCTCCCAAGCTTGGGTGTGGGGCTGGGGGTGAGGGCTGGCTTACCTTCAGTTGGTTTCCTCTGGTGAGGGAGAAGAAGAATCCGGAGACCAAACTCCAATATCAATCGTCATCGATATAATCCCAGCAATGGCGGCGGCTATTCCCAGAATTCCCCCCACTATTTTTCCCACCTTCACCCATTCCGCCTTCGTTTGCGGAAATTCAGCAACCCTTATCCCCCGCCTGATTCCCAATAACGCTAACCACTCCTCCATTGTTTGCGGGCGATCGCCATATTCCAATTTCATACCCTGGACAATCGCCTGATTCACCCGCTCAGAAATATCAAACTTTAGCGTCTTTGGTTCAACTAACTCAGCAATATCATCCAAACGATCTAACGCCGTTGCGGGAAATTTCCCCGTCAGTAAAACATACAATGTTGCAGCTAACGAATAAACATCCGTATACGCCCCCCGTTCTCGGTTCGTTGAACTTAACTCCACCGGGGCGAATTGCTTATCTTTCCAACGAGAGGTTAACGGATTATTAAACTCTCCGGCTAAATCAAAATCAATCAGCACCGCCTGCTGCTTTCCAGCGCGTACCATAATATTCTCTGGCTTCACATCCCGATGCAGTAATCCCTGTTGATGCACCTCAATTAACGCTTCACCCACCTGCTGGATATAAACCAAGGCTTCCTGTTGGGGTATGGGTAGCGTCAAGTCAGAGAGTTTAATCCCGGCGATATACTCCATCAAAATACAAAACAGTGACTCCTCTTTAAACGTGCGGTAAACTCGGACAATATGAGGATGTTTACAGCGTTCCAGCTTCAGCGCCTCATCACAAAACTTTGACTCGATACTGGTTCGTTCTGCATCCGGAAGTTGACTGAGAATATCCTGATTGAGGGTTTTGACGACAAAATCCTTTCCGGTATCATCCTGAACCCGATAGGTAATCGCACAACGTCCCCGTCCTAATTCCTGTTGTATCGTGTACTTGCCATTTTGTAACGTCTGTCCCGTTATCCAAGCCATTACCTGTAAATCCAAGACGTTACCTTATTCTGACACAAGGGCAATTTGTCATTGGTCATTGGTCATTGGTCATTTGTAAGGGTTTGAGGATTATTTACAGAACTTAATATAGTTTGGGCTTTTTCCACCAACCGACTTAGGCAGGCATGATGTAATAGGAAAAAAGAACAAGGAATCTAGATGTGTTGATAATCTTTAACTCAATTAACAAAATTGATGTCTCGGTACTTATCAGCGGATTTATCAGATAATTATGAATTAATAAAAGTCCTATTTATCAAAAATAAAGTATAAATAAAAAACCAAAACAAGGCTGACTTGTTCTCTATTTTTGAAAACAAGTAAACAATTAAGATTTATTTTGTTTTAACTTAAAATATCTGTAGTCAAGATATCCTAGACGTTATCTAAAGAAAAATTAGTCGGCTCATTGGCTAATTCAGGGTAAAGGCAAACAACGAATGGATATCGTAGAATACAATCGCATCAAGCTGACCATCCGCCATCGACCTCTGTTGCTGTGGCTTTTGAGTAGTATTCTCGCCGCCGTCGGGCTAGGGGTAATTTCCTTTCAAGGGGGATCAGGTCTAACCTGTCAGCGAACTGGACAAACGGGCAGTTGTGAATTGGTTAACTCCAGGTTGGTCGGAGCCGAGGTTAGAACTATTCCTTTAGAGAGTTTACGAGATGTCAGCATTGAGATCAATCCCAGGAATGAGAGTAATGAGACTTATCGGGTTGTCCTCTTGACTAGAAGCAGTGAGATTCCCTTGACGTCGGATTATAGTGCCGATAGTAATCAGCAAGAATCTATTGCTTCCCAAATTAATACCTTTATTATGAATCAAGACCAGGTATCCCTGAACGTGCAGCAAGACGATCGCTGGTTTAGTTATCTGTTTGGCAGTTTATTGATTGGGGTGGGGTTGTTCGTGGCGGTGCGTAAAGGGAAAGTCGTTACCTTGAGCTTTGATAAAGTGCGCGATCGCATGATGCTCAAGCAACGGGGTTTGCTCAGGGGTACAACCATTGAACTCCCTCTTGCCGAGATTGTTGATGTGACGATAGAAACGATTAGAGATGCCAAAGATCGCCAGATAGAGCGAGTGGCTCTGGTTTTGAATTCGGGTAAGCATTTAGCTATCACTCCCGATGCTGATCCATTCTGGGACTACAAAAAAGTGGCTCACTGTATTCGCCTCTTTCTGAATCTCAACTCGGAGCAGTCGTCGGGAAAGACGCCACAGATCTGAGCAGGAGAAGCTGGGGGAGATGGGGAAGATAGGGGAGATGGGGGAGATGGGGGAGATGGGGGAGATGGGGGAGATGGGGGAGATAGGGGAGATAGGGGAGATGGGGGAGATGGGGGATTCAGCCGGGGCGGGTTTAGTGAAATTAGGGTTTTCTCCTAAACGTTATCGGTAAAACCCGCCCCTACACACTATGCCTTCTTTCCGAAGCGAAGGATCAAAACTCAAAACTTTCTAACAACGCGCTAACCTATTCCTGGTAGGCTGATAGCTGAGATTAACAGCGTAGATGGCTAATATGGGACTGAATCGGCGGACTTTCCTGCAAAAAGCTGGCTGGGGTCTAGCGGCACTGGGAGTCAGTGAAACGGTACTATCACTCCTTGGTGATAAAAGTTTAGCCGTGCCTTTGTTGGAGCGTTATTTTCAGGTGCTGGCACAACCCGGTGGACGTAAGTTGGCACTTCTGGTGGGGATCAATGAGTATCCGCGCACGACAGCTTTGGCGGGGTGCGTAACGGATGTGGAGTTGCAACGAGAACTGTTAATTCATCGGTTTGGGTTCCAGGCGAACGATATCGTGACGCTGACGAATAGCCAAGCCACTCGCGAGACGATTGAAACCACGTTTATTGAACATTTGACCAAGCAAGCCGAGGCGGGTGATGTGGTTGTCTTCCACTTTAGTGGTTACGGTAGCCAAGTACAGATGCCTCAGCAAGATGAAACCGTAGCCTCGGCGGTACGCTGGCAAAACAGTTTTGTACCCGTTGATGGGATCTTACCCACAAAAGGCGAACCCGCTGCTAATGATTTTTTAGCTGAAACCTTGGCATTGCTGTTGCGATCGCTAGCGACGGATCAGGTGACAACAGTTCTTGATACCAGTCATACGCAAGCGGTGAATATCCTCAAAGGCAGTCTCAAAGTCCGCTCTTCTGCCCGCAAACCCGCCCTAGCGCCTAATCCCGACGAACTGGCGTTTCAAGAACAACTGGTGCAGCGGATCAAAGCCTCATCCAAACCCTGGAAATCATTAGATAAATCCATGCAAATGCCAGGATTGGTGTTAACGGCGGCGGGTTCGTCTCAACCCGCAACTGAGACGCAGTGGAATGGCTTTAGTGCGGGTTTATTCACCTATGCTCTAACTCAGCATCTTTGGCAAGCCACGGCTGCAACCAGTGTTCAGATTAGCGTCAGTCGCACCACTGGGATGATTAATCAATTCGCGGGTAATGATCAACAGCCTCAGTTAACGGGTCAAAAGAGCCAAAATTCCTTGCTTGCCTATTACTTATCCCCCAATCCTCCCTTGGGGGCAGATGGAGTTGTCACGGGGATTGAAGAAAATGGCAAAGTGGCACAGCTATGGTTAGCGGGATTACCTGCACCTGTGCTGGAGTACTATAGTCCCAATTCGGTTCTAGAGTTGCTCGATGGGGAATCGCTGAGTTTACCGCCGTCGCCGCCCGAAAATTCCTCAGCTACGGATAACCTCGCCCAACCTGTCCCTAAATCCGTTCAACTCCAACTGCGATCCAAAGACGGGTTAACCGCCAAGGCACGTATACTGAGTGGCAATGGTGGGGAAAAAGTGCAACCGCAAGTGGGTCAACTGGTACGCGAACGGATTAGAGTATTACCCCGAAATATGGGTTTAACGATTGCCCTGGATACTCACTTAGAACGCATTGAACGGGTGGATGCAACCAGTGCCTTTGCTAGTATTCCTTCGGTGTCATCCGTTGTAGTTGCTGGGGAACAAGCAACAGATTATGTGTTTGGCAGAGGAAAAAAACAGGCAACAGAAACGTCAGAACCGAAGTTTAAAGGAGGCTATGGACTCTTTTCCCTTGCCCGGAACCCAATTCCTAATAGTCTAGGCGAGGAGGCGGAGGCAGTTAAATCAGCAGTGAATCGCTTAAATCCCAAATTTAAAACCTTATTGGCAATGAAATGGCTGCGGTTGACCGCGAATGAAGGGTCATCGCGCCTGGGGATTCGGGCGTCGCTGGAAATGATTGCCCCGGAAACTAAGACAATCATCCAACGGGAAACCTGGCGCACGTCTGTTGGGTTCGCTACCAATAAAACGAAGAAAAATGCGAGTAATACATCGCCCTCGGTGGGATCAGCAACAATGCCCAAGTTACCCATTGGTAGTCGGGTGCAGTATCGCGTAGAAAATTATAGCGATCGCCCTTTGTATTTCATGGTGTTGGGTTTGGAAAGTAGCGGCGGTGCGATCGCGTTTTATCAACAACTCCCTTCCCCGGAAGGATTGGAGTCAGAGCAAAATCCACCGCTGATTAGTGGTGCGATCAAACCTGGGGAAACTCTGATTCTGCCCCAACCTTCGACATCCTTTAATTGGATGATTCCTGGTCCTGTGGGTGTGGCGGAAATTCAACTGATTTGCAGCCCTTCTCCGTTCAAAGGTGCGATCGCGGCATTAGAAGCAGCCATGCGTCCCAAGGGAGAGGGAGAACGAGTGGGTGATTTGTTTAATCCCCTAGAAGTCACACGGGCGATTCTACAAGACTTGCATCAAGCCAGTAACATTACTCCGGATAGTCTAGGTATCGGTTCTGATGTGTATGCATTAGATGTGAATGCTTGGGCAACCTTGAGTTTTAATTATCAAGTGGTTTCATGATTGGTCATTTGTCATTTGTCATTTGACCTGCCTTGGAGCCTCCTGCCTTATGCCTTCTGTCCTCTGCCTTGTCTCCCCGCACTTGGGATAAAACGAGACAATCACCCAGTTGGCAGCGCACAATGGAAATGTGCTGCCGTCACCTGAAGTGGGTAAACTGATGGAACCGGACACTTAATTTGATAGATTAGATTCGGCTTGTAGTAGAGAATTTTAGCCCTAGATTATGTTGGTTTGAGTCCCGGAAACTGTAGGGGCGCAAAGACTTGCGCCCGATTCAATGGTCAAGTCTATTCCACAATTTTAGATGTACCACGCCAGTAGTAGGGGCTTTAGCCCCAGATTCTACCTTAGACGGCAACTTGGTATCAATGATTAGAAAAAAGTTGACAGGCTCCCCAATCAACTCTGAACAATTAATCGTTAATCTCTATCGAATGATAGATTGATTCGGAATGAGCTTGGCGTTGGCTGGGAGCATCCCTAAACCTGGTGGCTCAATTGTTCGGGGGACAAAGGAATGGTAGAGAAAACTTGAGTGCGATCGCGCAAGGCTTGTGGCCCCTACTCCTCACTGCACCTGCGATCGCGGCATCCTGTAGCCCCTAATGATTATTTTGGGAACCTGAACGCGAGAAATCAGCCATTGTCTGTGCCGAAAAATTGTTAGGATTTGTAACATGGCTAATTCTCGTATCCAAAAATTATTGGGCTATCTGCACCCTCATACCACTCAGGTATCCTTGGGTATCCTGGCTCTGCTGATTGTCAACGCCGTGGGGGTCTACATTCCTCTGCTGATTCGGGATAGCATTGAGGAACTCCGCATCGCCTTCGCCTTTGATCAGGTGTTGCAGTTAGTCGGACTAATCTTTATCCTGGCATCCTTGATGTGGGCGATTCGCATGGGATCGCGTATCCTCATCTTTGGAGTGGGGCGTCGGGTAGAATTTGACCTCAAGCAAAAGATTTTTCAGCATCTGCTTACCCTAGAACCGTCTTATTTCTCTACGAATACAGCCGGTGATTTGATTAACCGCGCCACGAGTGATGTGGACAATATCCGCCGTCTTGTCGGGTTTGCGGTGTTGAGTTTAGCCAATATTGTCTTTGCCTACGGTTTGACGCTACCCGTGATGATGTCGATTGAGTGGCGGCTGACGTTCTTGGCGCTGGCGGTTTATCCAGTTATGTTGATCACAGTGCGCCTGTTTAGTGATAAGCTGCGTACCCAACAACAGGCGGTTCAGGAAGAACTCTCCAACCTCAGCGAATTGGTTCAGGAAGATATGAGTGGTATCTCCCTGATTAAAATTTACGCCCAGGAAGAAAATGAACGCCGTGCCTTCCGAGGTTTGAATCAACGACTATTATCGGCAAATCTGGGATTAGCCAGCACTCGTAATGTCCTGTTTCCGGTGATTGAAGCCCTATCCTATATCAGCTTACTCCTGTTGATGTGGTTTGGATCGGGTGCGATCGCGCGGGGGGCGATTACTATAGGAGATTTTGTCGCCCTGATTCTTTATGCAGAACGGTTAGTCTTCCCCACCGCTTTACTCGGATTCACGATTACTACCTATCAACGGGGTGAGGTGAGTATTGACCGAGTAGAGTCAATTTTAACCATTGAACCCAAAATTAAAAATGCCCCCGATGCGATCGCGCTTCCACAACCGATTCAGGGAGAGTTGAAAGCCGATCGCCTCAGCTATACGTTCCCCGATGCCAAAACTCCCGCCCTGCAAGCCGTTGACTTTCATATTCATCCCGGTGAAACAGTGGCAATTGTCGGGGCGATTGGTTCAGGAAAATCAACCCTGGCGAATGTTTTGCCTCGCCTGTTAGATATTGCGCCAAGTCAGTTATTTCTGGATAACTCCGATGTCACTCAGATACGCTTACCCGATTTAAGATCCGCGATCGCCTACGTTCCCCAAGATAGCTTTTTATTTAGTACCAGCCTAAAAAATAACATTGGCTACGGCGCACCGGGAAGCGAACAGCCGGAGATAGAACAGGCGGCTAAACAAGCCCAAATTCACGCCGAAGTTCTCAATTTTCCCCAACAGTATGAAACAATGGTGGGAGAACGGGGAATTACTCTCTCTGGTGGTCAGCGTCAGCGAATCGCCCTGGCTAGGGCTTTAGTGATGGATGCGCCGATTCTGATTTTAGATGACGCCCTCTCTAGTGTGGATAATCAGACGGCAACCCAAATTTTGGCAAATCTTTCCACAGGCGTTGACCGCAAAACGGTGATTTTCATCTCCCACCAACTCTCCGCCGCCGCTACCGCTGATCGGATTTTTGTCATGGATGCGGGGAAGATTGTGCAAATGGGGACTCACTCTGAACTGATCCAACGTCCAGGGCTTTATCAAGACTTGTGGAGTCAGCACCAGATTGAGGAAGTTTTGCATTAGTTACAAGGAACGGGGAACAGGGAACAGGGAACCGGGAACAGGGAACCGGGAAATTGTAAAGTTTTGGTAACGAATAATTAGAATTGTCACCGATTTAATCAAAGGTAAAAATCGATACAATTCCCCATCAGTACAGTAGGTTAGTATTCAAAGGGACATTGTGAAAAGCAATAGTCAAATGTTTAGCATTTGCCTCAATCGTGCATTTGGCCTATCGTTGCTTTATGCAGCTTCATGGAAGACCAGGGATTCGCGCTCAGGGTGTTTGGCTTTTGTCACTTCCCCAGGTTTTAATTAAACAGGGAAGAACTGAGAAATCTTAAACGGAATAATTAATCCAGATTGCAATAAGATGATTAATTAATTGATCACGTCAACAATAAAAAGCAACGGTTAAAGGATTATTGGACAGTAGAGAGGCACTTAACGGGAGAACATTTCGGGAACATCAGTAATGAGCGAATTCAACCAGTCAGTGATCAGATCTGGTGCTGCGATCCGTGTTGGCATTTTACATTCTTTAAGCGGCACGATGGCGATTAGCGAAGCCTCGTTAAAGGATGCAGAATTGATGGCGATCGCGGAAATTAATCAAGCGGGTGGTGTCTTAGGACATCAGATAGAACCCGTGATCGAAGATGGCGCATCCGAATCGGCGACGTTTGCGATTAAAGCCAGAAAGTTGATCGAACAGGATCAGGTTGCCACAATCTTTGGCGGGTGGACGTCTGCAAGTCGTAAGGCGGTTTTACCCATCTTAGAAGAACTCAACGCCCTGATGTGGTATCCGGTTGAATATGAAGGACTCGAATGTTCTCGCCACATTTTTTATACGGGTATTTGTCCAAATCAACAAGTCGGTCCAGCGGTTAACTGGTTGCTGGAACATAAGGGAAAACGTTTTTATCTGATTGGATCTGATTATGTTTTTCCCCGAACCGCTAACAAGTTAATTAAGGCGCAACTTAAACAGCAAGGGGGAAGTTTAGCGGGGGAAGAGTATGTTCCGTTAGGGATGACCGATTTTGGTGATTTAATCGCCAGAATTAAAGAAGCTAAACCGGATGTGGTCTTTAATACCCTGAATGGGGATAGTAATTTAGCGTTTTATCAACAGTACCAAGAAGCCGGAATCACAGCAGAGGAGATTCCCATCTTAGCGGTGAGTGTCGCTGAAGAGGAACTGCGGCGAATGGGGGGAAATATCGCAGCAGGTCATTATGCCAGTTGGAGTTATTTTCAGAGTATTAATACCCCGAAAAACCGCGAATTTGTCCAGAATTTCCAGGCACGTTATGGTCACGATAAAGTCACTAGTGATCCGATTGAGTCGGCGTATACCCAGGTTTATCTCTGGAAACAAGCCGTAGAAAAAGCGGGTGGCTTTGATGTGGAATCAGTGCGAGAAGCGGCGTATGGGCAAACCTTTGCAGCGCCGGGAGGGAAGATTCGGATTGAGACAAATAACCACGTCAGCAAACATTGCCGGATTGGTAAGATTTTGGAGGGTGGTCAATTTGAAATTGTCTTTACCAGTGTCGGACGCCTTAAACCTCAGCCTTGGTTGGGAATTGAGAAGTTAAGTAATCAGATCTCACCCGTGGTTATTGATATGCTGGCAGAGGTTTCCCAATCGATTCAATATAACTGCCAACTGGAACAAAAGTCCCGTGAATTGGAAGCGGCGATGGCGCAACTGGTGACGACGAATGAAAAGTTGCAACGCACTCAAGACCAATTATTGCAAGCCGAAGCCCAATTTCGCGAGTTACAAGATCAAGAAAAACTGTTGAAACGTCGCTTGTCGAGTCAAATTCGCAGTTCGTTGGAATTAGAACAGATTTTGAAGACGGCGGTGAGTGAAATCTGTAGTTTATTGCATATCGATCGCTGCCAGTTTTTGTGGTATCATCCTTACGGTACTCCTCCTCGCTTTGAACCCATGGAAGTGGCGGGAGAGTTAAGTGAAAATAAGGGAGTGCAATGGAATACGGCGGACGAACTTTTGCCGGATTTTCCATTAATGATTCAGCAGCAATCGTTGCTACGGATTGACGATATTGCCAGCGATAGTCAGCTTAAGGGTAAGACTCGCGATCGCTTCCTGGATGATGGACTGCAAGCGTTGCTAATTGTACCCCTACAAACTCGCAGCAATAAAATTGGCGTGGTGGTTTGTGAACATTATCAGGAAAGCCGCTACTGGAGTGAACAGGAAGTTGAATTAATTGTTTCAGTAGTTGATCAACTATCGAGTGCCATTGATCAAGCTGAACTGTATGCCCATAGTCGCACAACCGCCGCCTTAGCCACCGCCCAAGCGGAACAACTGAAGCAAGCGTTGCATGATTTAAAAGCCTATCAAGCGCAGTTAGTGCAGACGGAAAAAATGTCCACATTAGGGACATTAGTGGCGGGGGTAGCCCATGAAATTAATAATCCCACCAGTTTTATTTACGGTAATCTCCACTACGCCAAAGAATATACCGACGATTTATTAAACATGCTGCAGTTGTATCAAGAGTATTATCCTGAACCTGCACCCGAAATCCAAGATCACGCCCAAGAGATTGAGTTAGAGTTTCTCATGCAAGACTTGCCCAAAACTTTGGGTTCAATGGAGATTGGGGCGGAACGAATTCGTCATTTGGTGTTGAGTTTGCGGAATTTCTCGCGTTTGGATCAAGCCCAAATGCAACCCATGGATATTCATGAGGGGATGGAGAGTACCTTACTGTTATTGCGAAATCGGCTAAAAGGGAATGGTCACAATCCAGAGATTGAATTAGTGAAAGAGTATGGGGAGTTACCCTTGGTTGAGTGCTATCCGTCGCAGCTTAATCAAGTGTTTATGAATCTCCTGGGTAATGCAATTGATGCGTTAGAGGAAGTTGTCGCCCGGAATGAGACAAATTTTTCGCCGATGATTCGGATTCAATCAGAAGCGCCCTCGGCTGATTATATTCGGGTGAGAATTAGTGATAATGGATCAGGGATGACTGATGATGTGAAGTTAAAGTTATTTGATCCGTTTTTTACGACTAAGCCGATTGGTAAGGGGACAGGTTTAGGACTCTCGATTAGTTATCAAATTGTTGTAGACAAGCATAAGGGAATTTTGCAATGTAACTCTACTCCTGGACAAGGAACAGAGTTTATTATTGAGATTCCGGTGCGACAAAATCGTAAAGTTGCTGTGAGTCAGGAGATGAATATCCGACTGAAGGCTCAAACCCATTAAGGAGTTGAACCGGATATGATAGAACGGGGCGGTTAAAACCGCAGCTACACAAACTAAACCCGCCTGCGCGGGTTTCATCTAGCTGAAGGTTCCCCGAAGCGGGTTTCATCTAGCTGAAGGTTCCCCGAAGCGGGTTTCATCTAGCTGAAGGTTCCCCGAAGTGCGATCACATTTCTGGTGACAAATCCAGGATTAACCATCTGTAGGGGTGACCCGCTTGCACTAATTAAAAACTCCCATCCGTTTAATTGGGTTGGGTCGCCCTCTCCTATTAATTTGGCTAATTAATGCTAAAACAACAGCAGCATTTCAGTTCTACTAGCTGAGTGATTTCCTGTTCTTGATGATTCTCTGTGGAGTTGCACTGAATTCAAGTTTCAGTTGCCTTGCTCCCCATTGACTAGCTTAGGAAATATCAGCGTTTAAATGGTTGGCTGCTGTTGTTTTTAGATGAGACAGATTTATTGATTTAGCCAGCGTTTTTACCTCTTCTTTTGAATCTAAACGTTGCTTTTGTATCTGTCCGGTGAAGCTTTATTTGCTTCATAGTTCTACTTTACCACCTTTGATTGAAAGGACAAGGGAATGATACGTAAGTTTACTTTTATGGAGGAAAATGTGAAGTTAGATTAATTCTTTCTCGATTTGGATATGCTTGACAGACCACTAGGAGCAGAGGAGAGCCTCCTCGCGATCGCGGTTTCTCCCTTCCTGAAACACTTGCTGACATCTGAGCTGAGAGGAGAGGGCGACCCGATCAAATTGAGTGGACTACAATTGTTAATTAATGCAAGCGGGTCGCCCCTACCAGGTACATTTATATTGACAAAATGCAAAACTTACGCTTACTTGACGGTTTAACTACAATCTGTATAGAAGATAAAGTAAATTCAGAATGCTTGCAAATCAATCTTCCCACTCATCAAATTCATCAGGCTCCAGTAACAATTGCAAACCATCTAGAATCTGACGAACTCGTCTGGGCGACAGAGTGCCAATTTTTTCAGCCAGTTGGCTCCTGTCAACTGTAAAGACTTGGGAAATATTGACCACGCTTTGCTTCGGTAGGTTTGCTTCTTTTTGTTCCAGAAGCACATTTCCGGGTGCAGAGGCTCGCTTCAGATTGGATGTTAAGGCGCAAACCACAATGGTTCTGATTTGGCTTTGGTTAAAAGCATCATTTTGGATCACCACATGAGGATGGAGAAAGCCAGGAGCCGAGCCAACCGGATCTCCTAAATCCACCCAATAGATATCACCTTGTTTAACTACCATTCTCCTTCGATGACACGACGATGAGTTGAACGCATTGCTTGTAGAAGTTGCGTCTCCTCTTCGTCAAGTCCATCGGAGTAAGCCACATTGACCTGTTCTAGCAGTTCCTTTCGTTCACGGTATCGACGCAGAAATTCACTCAGAGCAAGGCTAATCAGCCGACTCCAAGACATATTTAGCTCTTTAGCCAGAGCTTGGGTGTCGTCTATCAAGTCTCGTCGGATGGGAAGATTGGTTGGCGAATCAGTCATGGAGGGATGAGTCGAGGTCACTACTCAAAGTATAGCTGAGTAATTCATCGAGCCATAAGCTTGGTGCGTTCCCAATCGGCGATCGATGGAGCAGTAGAATTCACTTCCAGGAACGCACCCTACAACCGAACGGCTATTACTGGATCGACGCTCTAGCTGGAGGTTCCCCGAAGTGCGATCGCGTTCCTGTTTAGAAATGCAAGATTAACCACCTGTAGGGACGATCCGCTTCCACTAATTCAAAACTCCAATCCGTTTAATTGGGTTGGGTCGCCCTCTCCTATTAATTTGGCTGGAAATGCTAAAACAACAGCAGCACGTCCGATCGACTTGCTGAGTGATTTCCTTCTTTTAGTAATTCTATCTGGAGTTGCACTGAATTCAAGTTTCAGTTGCCTTACTCCCTATTAACTAGCTTAGGAAATATCAGCGTCTAAATGGTTTGCTGCTGTTGTTTTTAGAGAAGACAGATTGATTGATTTAGCCAGCGTTTTTACCTCTTTCTGTGAATCTAAACGTTGCTTTTGTATCTGTCCGGTGAAGCTTTATTTGCTTCATACTTTTACTTTACCACTCTCAAGTTGAAAGACAAGGAAATGACATGGAAGTTAACATTTGCCCGAAAAGTATTAAGTTAGGTTACGATTATGGGCAACGATTGATGAGCAGGTGATCATCCTGAACCCGTTGAAAACAGGATCAAATTGAACGATTGAGACTCTGAATTAAGTAAAAATACTTAGAGACTATTTGCAAAACACATCATTTGTGGCGTGAGGGTGGGTTTTACTGGGGGGTTATCAATGGAATGCATTGATTTTTCTCTAAACTGCCTCCTACTGACGCTGTACTGGCTTTATACCGATCGCGACTGAACTGGCAAGTGATTAGATGATGGGGTTAGTATAGCAGGGAGTATTTTTACAAAAGTTCATTCTTTAGACTCAGAAATTTCCATGACGGATAGGGTAACAACGATGTCCAACGATGTTGATGCGAAGACAGATACAGATATTGAAGCGAAAGCGAAGCAAGTCCGCCTACTGCTTTACTTGTGGGATCTGGGAGGTTCGGATGTTAAGAGGGGTGAACTGACTAAACGACTGAAACGGAAGAAAGAAACAGCCGCCGATTACCAGAATAGTTATCAGCAGTTGGAAGAAAACGGTGCGATCGCGGTTTCTCGGTATAAGGTGTCTCTGGTACAGCCGAAGGGATTGCAGATGCTGCAAGCAGGGCTGAAAAGTGAGGCGTTTGAGTTTGAGAGTCAGATTGGCGCAAGAACCGCGAATGCGTTACTCAAATGGATTCGAGAACAAGCTATGTCGGCGGGTACCGTTGGTGATGGGGCGGTTGCAGCCGGGAAGACTGGGGAGAGTGCGATCGCGTCTTATGATCAATTTAAGCAAGTGGCGCTGGATGTCTACGATCAGCTTAACCGCGACTATAACTTGGATGACTTAGTACCCATATATCGGATACGGCGAACCATTGGCGATCGCGTCTCTCGTTCCCAGTTCAACGACTGGATGCTAGAAATGCAGGCTAACGATATCTTACAGCTTCAAGGTGGCAGCGTAGAAGATAGCGCACCAGACAAAATTGAAGATTCGATTACAACAGAACTAGATGGATTACGCTGTTATGCCCGACGTTTAACCTCCTAAAATTCTACAGTCTTTCTGTATCGTCTTGGGTGTACTACTTATTCACTTCACATCACACAACAAGGACTAGGTTTATGTCTTCCCTTGAAGAATTAATCAGAAATAAAAACCCCTTTGCTGGACATACTGTAGTTACACCACTACAGATCTGGGGAAAAAGCTTTCCTGATGTTCCCTCAATAAATGCTCATGCATCTGATGCTGTATTTGATGCGGTGGCTAAAGTGCGTCGCGGGGAACGTCAAACCGTAGGAATTACGATTACGGCTGAAAAAGGGCTAGGCAAAAGCCATATTATCAGTCGGATTCGCCATCACTACCAAGCGCATAGTGATGCGTTGTTTATTTATATGAATAAATATGACAACTTAAATAAGATCAATACTCTATTTAACCAAAATGTAGCCACTAGTCTTAAAGCCTTTGGTAGCCAAGGAGTCATGCAGTGGCAAGAATTGGCGGCTGCTTTGATTAATGAAGCCAGAAACTGGAATTATACTCCTCAGCAATATCTGGCAATTTTCCCCCAGTGGTTGAGCAAATATTCAAACAAATTAGGTGATATGCTCACCAATCTGGTTCTTCAGGTTAAACCCGATATTGATAATCCTTATATCGTAACAGCAATTTTGTGGACGCTTTCTGCTGCTCATGCTCGATATGCCATTCATTGGCTGTCTGGTGGCGAGTTAAGTCAGATCCAAGCTGAGACAATGGGGCTACCCAATCCTAAAGGAGAAGACAGAGAAGCCGACGCTTTAAATAATGCTCGCCAGATTCTCGACATCACCAGTGATTATCGAGTACCCGTGATTTGCTTTGATGAGTTAGATATTGTAGCGATTGATGATAATGGCTTTACTGTAGCCCAACTTGTTGCCAGTTTGGTCAAGGACTTGTATAACACTCTCAAACGCGGTGCTTTCTTGCTCGCTATGTATGCTGATACTTGGAGTCAGCAAGTGAGAAGTTTACCTCAAGCTGAGGCGGTAATGGCTCGTTTGGCTAGTGAAAGAGCAGATATGCAACCGCTAAAACTGGACTATTTAAACTCAGATAAGGTAATTGAAATTGTTTCCTATTGGCTCCAAGAATTCTATGGTGAAAATCAACAAACACCACCTGATCCGATTTATCCATTTGATGAAAACAAATTAAGGGAGCTTGGTAAGCAAAAACCTACGGTAAGGGCAGTGATTCGGTGGTGTGCAGAAAACTTTAAGCTTTCAGAAAATGGCGAAACCAAAAATATCGTTGAGCTGTGTTATCAAACACAATTAGATGATATTCAGCGAAATATAGATATATTATCAGAAGAAAACAACGATGAAATTGCTAAGGCTTTAAAATTAGCTTTCTCAACTCTCTGCCAGCAAACAATAGAGGGAGTAACTATTGATAGAGTAGAAGAAATTCAATGTAGCAAAACGGATCAAGGATACATTCACTTCAAAATCGTCGGGACAGAAAATGAGCAAGAGGTTAAAATTGGAGTGGCGGTTCTTGAGCAATCTGGAGGAAGGTATCAGGGGGCTGCCTTAAAGCGGTTGATTGACTATAAAAAATTCGACTTAACTCGTGGTTGCTTAGTTCGTTCTAAGAAAATTAACTCTGGAGCGAAATTAGCTCAAAATAATGTCAGGAAGCTTTTGCAAGAGAAAGGCGGAGAATGGGTGCTGTTGCAAAGCTCAGATATAATTCCCCTTCTAGCTATCTTATTTGTCTATGAAAATCGGGAAAGTTACGAACTCAGCGAAGAGCAAATATTGGATTTTATCAAGGAGAAGCGGTTAGCCATTGATAACCCACTCATTCGAGAAATTTTAAGTGATCCGTCGGGACAAGAACCTGATAATCTAACGGATGATGATTTGCCGATGAGCATTCCTCAGACTGTTACTGATGTAGACAATGACATCGAACTATAACGTATAACTTTATAAAAATGAGCCAGCAGGTTTTACTTCAAACTGCATTTTGTCTACCCACCCCGGATATCGAAGCCTTAATCGAAGGGCGAATGATCGCCGCTATTCCGCGAATATTCTTGAATCCGGGACGACAATTTGCCCTTTATCCCTCAGATACCTCCAATAACGCTCTGCCTATCGAACAATATTATCGCTCAAATTTTATCCCCACCGCCCAAAAAAGTCTGGCTGAACTCGGTTCTGAAACCGTTCTAATTAAAGCCTGGGCAAAATGCGAACGTTGTCAAGTTTTGGATGATTCCGAATCCCTTGATTTTCTATCCCAGCTAACCGTATGGACAACAGCGGGATTGGAGCAAACTCGTGTAAAACGAGGTCATATTTTTTTAGCCTACCTGCGGGTTTATCGACTCCCGCAACCGATAGAAATTCCTGTCCATCCGAGTCCCCGATTTATTCCGCTTCCCCAACCTTTAACCGTGACTCAAGACACACCTGTTTTGAGTCAGACACGCTTTGAACAGTGCTGTCGCCAGATGGAAAAACGACAGCCGCCTCAGCATCCAGAATTGGAAGAATTACAGAGTGCGATCGCGTCATTATCAAATAATAGTCTAGCAGCTAAAGAACTCGACCAAGATATCAAACAATTCTTAGGCTGGAGTAGCCAATCAATCGGGAGATTTGACTCTGATTTCATCTGGATTAAAACAATCGCTGATGTCGGTAACTCTAGCGATGGTCATACCTTTGAAAAGCTGGTACGAAAAAGCTTACTGAAACTAGGATTTACCAACTCTAGAAATGACCCAAAAGCAAGCCTAAATCCCGAAGCCACTGGCGGTGCTGGCGGGATTGATTTTTATGCCGATGCACCTTATCCTATTGTTGGCGAATGCAAAGCCACCAAAAGTGAAATAGTACCCAGTAAAACTCCGGGACAATTAATCCAACTGGGAAACAATCATCTGCAACAAGACTATGATCCTTGTCTCAAACTCATTGTCGCCGCCGGAGAATTAACCCCAGATGCTTTACGAACAACTTTAAATAATCAGATTAGCGTGATTCGTCCAGAAACTCTCCAACATCTCGTGGAATTGCAAGCCCAGCATAAGGGTGCTATCGATTTACTGAAACTCAAAGCCTGCTTGCAAGATGCTTATGGGTTAGCCGATGATAAAATAGAGCAATACCTGGTAGAAGTGCGTCAAGACATCGCCGTGCGATCGCACATTGTCCAATCCGTTAAATCCTTCCAGGAAAATGCAGGGTTAGGCGAAGTGGGAGTTGATGCGATTTATGGTGCGTATATCGGTTCGAGTCCCCCCAAACCCTTAATGCCGAATGAATTGCGTGATATTCTCATTGAACTATCCTCACCCTTGGCAGGTTACTTAGGGAGAAGTAAGGGTAATGAATTGAACCGCGATCGCTTCTATTTTTTGCGCGATTTACCTCTAATTCATTAAGGTTAAGAAACCTTTTGTTGGAGACTATTCATGAACATCTGTATCAACTTCATGTTGAAACCCCTACTAAATAAGAGATACCCCTAAATCCCCCATGGAACAAAAAGCGAAGCATCCTCTGGTCTCCCCCTTTTGAAGGGGGACGGAAGGGGGATCTAAAAAGGGAAGAGGAGGATCTAAAAAGGGAAACTTCCATTTTCACAAAAGCTAGGGGTAAGAAAATGCAGAGTAATTAAGACGCCCAGAATCGCACTGACAATTATACCTGTAGCAATTCGTTTAATTCGTACAAACTGTGCCAACTGACTCGCCCAAATATATTCTCGGTGTTCTTGAAGTGGCAAGGGTGTACTATTATCTGATTTAGCCAACCAAGTTGTTGCTTCCCAGAGTTGTTTACCGTGTAGCAAATAGCTGCGATCCCGATCATGAGAAACCCAATCCCGCCAGAGTCCGTAGAATTTAGTATGTAATCTGGCGTCTTCTGGATTAATATTGAGAGCATCCAACAATTTAGTTAAGCAAACGTCAAATTCTTCTTCTGGAGTAAAAAACATCCAGTTGATAGATCGCAGTGATAGAGGAACTGGATCAGGTTGATCAATCACAATCGGGAAAATCCGTTTGCCTTGACTTAAAGCATACTCTAACTCTTGACCACAAACCTTAGATATCGCTGAGTTGGGAGTTAGCATAAATAGAAAATAATCCGAATCTTCAATCCCTCGCTTAATTTCCTCCCACCACTCAACCGCTGGTGGAATATCTTCCCAATCTACCCAGATTTCATAATTCGGAGATAAAGCGGCGTAGAGCTTTTGAACGAATACTTTGTCCTTGTGGGAGTAAGAGAAAAATAACATACTGCCACGCTCTTGAATGTCCAGTTTTCGGAAACGAGACTGGAATAAAGACAGCAGCTTCTTGGTAAAACGCGGCGGAAGAGAATGAGTCCTTGGGGTGTGAATGCTAGTCATCTGATATCTAGAAATATACTATAAGGCTTGATTTTTCGGAGACTTCACAGTCGCCAGGAAATTTTCCGGACATTGTTAAAAATTCTTGATAATTTTGGTAGAATAACTTTTGATATATTAATTTTCTCTAAGTTATTAGTCAAATTTCGAGTATCGACAGCTTTGTCCCTTGAAAAGAACTGAATTCGTGGGTGAAGTCGATTGAACCATAGGGAGATGTGCCAGGATCACGCCTTCGGTAACCTAAACCTAAACCCAACTCAAGGAGAGAATAATGCTGAAGAATTCCCAAACGCCCAATCAGACAAACCCAGAAAATGGTGCAGAGAGTGGCAATTCAGACTCCATCAATCTGGATGCGATCGCCACTGACACCACCAACGCGATTAACCAACTCCCCACAGCCACACAGACGCAGCTTACAGGAACCAAAGAACTCCTGAGACAACTACAGCATATTATTGAGGCGGAGGATAACTTATCCTCCCAAGACAAAGCCCAAGCCTTAGAACAGGTGAAGATACTCGCCGAAGCCGGGAAGAATCCCCAAGCGCCACAGAAACAGGAACAAGTCAAGGCATCGCTTTCTTTTTAAGCTTCAGTTGACACCAATGCAGATCCTTGAGTAAACACACCCTGAACAGGTGCGGTGAATACTACTCCAATAGGGTATTGAACCGAATCCCTCTACCTCTTGGGTTTTTGTATTCTAAAAACATAGAAAGAGGTGGTTCTAAAAAACCCCTGAAATACTCACTTCGTTTTTAGAGGGTTATACATTATGGCACTGATTCGTTGGGAACCGTTCCGGGAAATTGATTCCTTACAAAATGAAATGAACCGTCTGTTTGACAGCCTCACACCGACAAGCCGTTCTGAATGGGCAGGAAACTTTGTCCCCCCCGCCGAAATGCACGAAAATGGGGATGCGGTTTACCTCAAACTCGAAGTTCCAGGCATAGACGCCAAAAATCTGGACGTACAAGTTACCGCAGAAGCCGTCTCCATTAGTGGTCAACGCCAAGCTGAAACCAAGACTGATCAAAAAGGTGTTACGCGAAGTGAATTCCGCTATGGCAAATTCCAACGGGTAATTCCCTTACCCGCTCGAATTCAGAACGATAAAGTGGAAGCCGATTACAAAGATGGCATCTTGATGCTAACTCTGCCCAAAGCAGAAGCCGAAAAAACCAAAGTAGTCAAAGTTAACATCGGCTAATCTTAGCCAAACACTCCTATGGGCGCACCGACGTGCGCCCTATTTCCCTGAAAAACCTATTGTTGAGAATGGCGCTAAGTAATCGTTATGTAGGGTGGGTTAGGCGGGACTTAAAGTCAGGCAATAAACCTTTAATGGACTATCCGCCGTAACCCACCGATATTTAGGTGAAGATGTTTTATAGCGGACAAAATTTATGTCCAGATACTTACGCCTTGAACAAGGGCGCAAGGATGGTGCCCCTACGGATAGATTGGCAATAATCCAGGACAAATTACAATTAAAGGAACTGACTAAATCTCGAATCCGCTTGTAGGGTTTTCAGTACCTGCTTAATTTCTTGGGTGCGGTCTTTTTTCACAATTAACGTCACCCCACCATCTCGCACAACCACCACATCTTCTAAGCCAATCGTCACAATCACCTCATCCTGATCACTGGTATAAAGAATCGCCCCTTGGGTATCTTTCCCTACATGAGTTGCCAGTTCCACATTCGCTGCCTCTCCCTTGTGCAAACGTTCTAAGGCATTCCAATCTCCCAAGTCATCCCAATCAAACGTAGTCGGGAGAACATAAGCCAGTTGGGTTTTCTCCATTAAGGCATAATCAATACTGATTTTAGGTAGTTTAGAATAAGCATCAATCCCCTGTTGTTGTAACGGATTGATAATATCAGCCGCATACGTGTTTAGTTCCGCTAATACGACGCCAGCCCGGAAAATAAACATCCCACCATTCCAGCTAAATTTCCCCGTCGCCAGAAATTTCTCGGCTGTTTCTCGGTCTGGCTTTTCTGTAAATCGAGCCACCCGATAAATTGGTAAATTATTAAACGTTCCGGCGGGTTCTCCTTGTTCAATATAACCGTAACCTGTAGAGGGGTAGTCCGGGGCAATTCCCAAGGTGACAATCGCCGCTTCAGTCGCCGCTAACTGAGTCGCCGCCTCAATGGTCTGCTGAAACGCCTGCTGATCCGCAATCCAATGGTCTGCTGGAAAAAAGCCGATCACCGCATCTTCTCCATAGTGACGCGCAATTTCTAAGGTTGCCCACGCCACAGCAGGTGCAGTATCCCGCCCTTCGGGTTCGGCTAATATATGCTCACTATCAAGTTGGGGTAACTGTTCTCGCACCCCGTCGGCTAATTGAGCCGATGTGATCACCCAGACATTGGCTGAACCTCCCGCCAATTGACTGAGACGGTCAGCCGTGGTCTGTAAAAGACTCTTTCCACTACCATCTAAACTTAAGAACTGCTTAGGTCGGTGTTTGCGGCTAAGGGGCCAAAACCGTTCACCTTTGCCGCCAGCTAAAATTACAGGTATTAATTGACTCATTGTCCATGCTATTCTGATTGTCTGCTACATCCTAGCCTGGGAGAGCGGAGGCGCGGAGGAAGCTGAGGGAGCTGGGGAAGCAGGGGGAGCTGGGGAAGCAGGGGGAGCTGGGGGAGCTGGGGGAGCTGGGGGAGCTGGGGAAGCAGGGGGAGCTGGGGGAGCTGGGGGAGCTGAGGAGAACTCACGGGGGAGTGAGCTGGTAACGCTATAATCCAGCAATAGATTCGGTGAACGTCAAAGAATCCAGAACAGTTGGTGTGTGGTGAGGATAAAACAACGTGTCGAATAGTTCCCAAACTAGCTGGGGTTTTCAAGTCTCCCATCCTGAAGATTATACGCGATCGCAGGGCGACTCTGATGTCGCTGAAAATGATACTGAAAATGATACTGGGGGTTCCCCGCCTCCCCCACCGCCAGAGGGTGATGACGGAGAGTCCCATTCCGATGATCATTCAAATAAATCCAGTGGTGGTCGCTATATGCGCTGGTTTCTGTGGAGTGCGGCGTTTATCTTAACCGCTACAGTATCTGCTACCTTGGGCGCAACGGTTGCCCTAATTACCCCTCTGTCCCCCTTAATCGTGCCGCAAAATTTTGTCCCTGGCGCGAAAGAAAATTCCTGGCGACAAGCGTTTCGCTATGATTTAGCCCGACCGGTCAACATCCTGGTCATGGGAATTGACCGCGTTTCCGATAATGACAAAAACTCCTCCGACGTTTTCAGTGGTCGCAGTGATACTATGCTACTGTTACGCCTCGACCCGACAGAAGAGTCTGTGACGATGCTTTCCATTCCTCGGGATACCCAAGTGGAACTTCCGGAGGTAGGACTTGCCAAAATCAATGATGCCAATGTGGAAGGGGGTGCAGCGTTAGCCGCACGGGTGGTGAGTCGTACTCTGAATGATGCACCCGTTGATCGCTATGTGCGGGTGACTACGGATGCATTTCGGGAATTGGTAGACCTGGTGGGGGGAGTTGAGGTGTTTGTTCCCTATCCGATGCAGTATGAGGATGTCACCCAGGATTTGTACATTGATTTAGAACCGGGATGGCAAATCTTAAATGGAGACCAAGCCGAACAGTTTGCTCGATTTCGTAAAGACGGCTACGGCGACATTGGTCGAGTTCAGCGCCAACAAACGCTACTCAAGGCGCTGCGTCAACGGTTGCTCAGTCCCAAGGTGCTACCGCGTTTACCCCAAATCATTCGGGTGATGCAGCAATATATTGATACCAATCTCAGTTTAGAAGAAATGCTGGCGCTGGTGGGCTTTGGCTTAGATTTAGACAAAGATGATTTTCAGATGGTACTTTTGCCCGGTCGCTTCAGCAATCCAGAGGAATATGTTGCCAGCTATTGGATTATGGATTCTGCCGGACGCGATCGCGTTATGCAACAATACTTTCAGCAAACCCTTGACTGGAGTTCATCGGAGATTCGGCGTTCTCCCCAACGGTTGCGAATTGCGATTCAAAATGCCACAGATGACCCGCAATTAGCTCACAAAGTTGCTCGATATTTGGCGAAAAACGACTTCTATAATGTCTACATCATACAGGATTGGCCCGATCAGGTACGCGAAACTCAGATTATTGTGCAACAAGGCGATTTGAAAGCAGCAACCACCTTGAAAAGGGTTTTGCAACTTGGTCACGTCGAAGCCTCTTCCACAGGAGATATTGAATCCGATTTAACCATTCGTGTGGGTGAGGATTGGTTGATTCGGCATCCAGAAGCGGAGGAATAATGCTGAGGGAGCTGGGGGAGTAGAGGGAGCAGAGGGAGGTGAATGATCAATGATTAGAAAAGAGTTGTATGTGTAGGGGCGGGTTTCACTACTATCGTTTTTTGCCCACCCTAATGTAACTAAACCCGCCCTGTCTAAATGATGAATTCCTGAATAAATGACAAATGACGAATGACGAATGACACATGACAAATGACAAAATTTTTGGCATGTTACCCGAAGACCAAGGGCAATCGTTACGGGAAATCTGGGATGAATTTGAAGCCGTAGCCACGCCGACAGCCCGATTTGCCGTCGCTCTAGACCGTTTACAACCCCTGCTGCTAAATTACCAGAATCAGGGTGGAACTTGGCAGCTACATGGTATTACTGAAGGTCAAGTGATGCAACGTATGGAACCTGTGCAAGAGGGTACACCTCAACTTTGGGAATTGGTTGAGCAAATTGTGGCGGACTGTATTGAAGCGGGTTATTTACAAAATGCGCGATCGCTCTCCACCAAGAGTCAAGTAGACTAGATCATTATGTCTATTGTTGTGGCTCAAAATCTGAGCAAAGTCTACCCCGTAGCGGTCAAACAACCCGGTATTAAGGGGACTCTCACCCACTTTTTGCGCCGAAAGTACCGCTCTGTCGTTGCTGTACAAAATGTTTCCTTTGAAATTGGCATGGGGGAAGTGGTGGGATTTCTCGGTCCCAATGGTGCCGGTAAAACCACGACCTTGAAAATGCTCACCGGACTGGTTCACCCTTCCGGGGGTGAGGTGAAGGTGGCGGGTTATCAGCCATTTCAGCGGGAATCCAACTTTTTGCAGCAGATTACCCTAGTCATGGGTCAAAAGCAGCAACTGATTTGGGACTTACCCGCCTTGGATTCCCTGAGAATCAACGCCGCCGTTTATGGAATTTCTCACAACCAGTTTCAACGTCGCGTCGGGGAACTGGCAGAAATGTTATCTTTAGAAGCCAAACTCACGCAACCCGTGCGGAAACTCTCCCTCGGAGAACGCATGAAAGCTGAATTACTGGCGGCGCTTTTGCATCAACCCCAAGTCTTATTTTTAGATGAACCTACATTGGGATTGGATGTTAATGCACAATTAGCGGTGCGGAATTTCTTACGCGAGTACAACCAGCGCACGGGAGCCACCGTTTTATTGACCAGTCACTACATGGCAGATATTACGGCGCTGTGTCAGCGAGTGCTGCTAATTTATGAAGGGCAGATGATTTATGATGGCAGCTTGGAGGGACTCCTCAATCGCTTTGCTCCCTATCGGGAGGTGAAAGTAGAACTGGCTCAACCCTTGTCAAAAGAGGAGTTATCAGGTTATGCAGAAATAGAAGCGGTGGATGGGTTAGCAGTACGTTTCCTCGTGCAGCGTGAAAAGCTGACAAGTACCGTGGCTCGGATTTTGGCGGATTTAGAGGTGATAGATTTAACGGTTAGTGACCCCCCCATCGAAGAAGTCATCGGTCGGGTTTTCCGAGCCGGAGTTGTTTCGTGATTTTTGGTCATTGGTCATTGGTCATTGGTCATTGGTCATTGGTCATTTGTCCAGAAATTAATCATTTGGACAGGGCGGGTGTAGGGTGCGTTAGCGTTCGCGCAGCGTTCCCGTTCGCGAAGCGTTCCCGTTCGCGCAGCGTTCCCGTTCGCGAAGCGTTCCCGTTCGCGAAGCGTTCCCGAAGGGTAGGGTAGGGTAGGGTAGCGTAACGCACCATTTCAAACGATAGTAGTGAAACCCGCCCCTACATAGAAAACTTTTTTCTAGTCATTAATTATTTACCTTCCCCATCTCCCCCACCACAATACTGATTCAGCAACGTCTAATTACTATGAAGCGATTAATTTATACCAGTAAGATATTTCTATCTGTGTACTATGCTCACATGTTGGAATACCGAGCAGAGCTTTTTTTTTGGATACTTTCCAATAGCTTGCCGCTGATTCTTATGGGGGTTTGGATGCAGGCATCTCAAGCCGGGGAGTTTGAACTAACTCCTGAAGAATTTATGCGTTACTTCCTATCCGTTTTTATCGTTCGCCAGTTTACTGTGGTGTGGATGATTTTTGATTTTGAACGGGAAGTGGTAGAGGGCAGACTATCTCCTAAACTCCTGCAACCCATTGATCCTGTATGGCATCATGTTGCAGGTCATCTATCTGAACGCTTTGTTCGCCTACCTTTATCGGTTATACTTTTAGGTTTGTTCTTTCTCCTCTATCCCCCAGCATTTTGGTTGCCTGGTTTGGGTGATATACTATTATTTATATTCATCACGACAATGGCATTTGCCCTACGATTTTTAATCCAATATACCTTTGCTTTATTTGCATTTTGGACAGAGCGAGCCAGTTCACTGGAACAATTTTGGTATTTATTCTATTTGTTTCTGTCAGGAATGATGGCACCGTTGGAAGTTTTTCCCCCTACAGTCCGAGCCGTTGCCGAGTGGACACCTTTCCCTTACTTGGCTCATTTTCCCGCCGCGTTGTTAGTGGGGCTACCTGTTAATATTGTCCAAGGAATTTTGGTTATGGTGGGTTGGGGATTGTTATTTTTTGGCGTCAATCGCTGGTTGTGGCGCAAGGGATTGAAGCAGTATTCGGGAATGGGAGCGTGAGATGGGCGGAGGTGCAGCTGACTTTTCACGCCATTTAGAAAAATCGATATCAAACCTAACCCCCCAGGGAGGACAGCGGATGCTTCGCTTTTTTTGCACGGAAGGGGAGAATTCAAAGCCTCTTTCCTTGTAGGAGAGAGGTTTGGAGAGAGGTTTTCCAGATCCCGTGAAAAGTAAAGGAGATTCAGGGGGGCTGGGGAGATGAGGGCGGGTTGAGTAACATTAAGGTAACAATATAATAGCCAAATCCGCCCCTGCACATCGGTCAGGGCGGGTTTTGAACAAACGTTATTATCCACAGCTAAAAGAAAGTTCCTAAACCCGCCCATACAACCCATTTTCCCTGAGCAAAGTTAAGGGTTTCCTAATCTCCAATCACTATTCTTGATCAAATTTGGCAACGGCATTTTGGAAGGATTGCTGTAAATCCAGCCAAGCGGCTTCTACACCAATTTTGATATCTTCCCAAGCATCTTGACTAGCCGCCTGGAGTTCTTCCAGTCTCGTTTGCACCGCAACCTGTCTGGTTTGCAGTTCCTCAAGATGGCTATTGTACTGAATCTGAGCATCAGCCTGGGCTTGGGCTGCCTTGGCTTTCATTTCATCAACCTGAGCATTTAGCTTGTTTAACTCAGCTTGCACTTTGTCTCGGTATATCTGTTGCTGGTTTGGTTCGGTAGCCATAAGAATACCTCATTAACGTCAAAAATTTGCCTCAAAAAGGCTGGGTACGCCTCAAAAAGGCTGGATAAAACCATAAATGTTTAATTCCTCACTCATTATAGAGTGACTTGTCGGGTTCATGCATCTATCTATTGAATGATATAATCCAATTCTGTCTTCTATCTAGCGAGATAACTAATTTGTTGTAGCGTCTGATACGCTCAGTTGCAATAGGGGTGATGCACTTGCCCCGATTTGTTTGCAGTGATTATTCAACGGGGAAATGGCAGAACAAGCTCTAACGCAGGAAACCCATGCCGATTCCTACAAAAACCGGGGTCGGAACTGGTGGAATAAGCTCACCGCCTTAATTGCATGGGCGAATATCCTGCTGGCATTATTCAATCTCAGCTATATCCCATTGCGGGATGTTTATGTGCGAGAATTTCCTAAGATTGTGACAGTCTATGACCCGGTTAAAAGTATTGAGCCTCATCCTGATACCCAACGTTACCTCAATACCGTTGATGCTTTAACCGTACAAATCTCCCAACAGGGACTGCAAGCACCGCCAATTGAACCAGTCTTGCAAGAGTTGCGCCAACAAAGTAATGACCTGATTGAAGAGAACCCATTTTTGGCAGCCAATAAGTTTGGGACATTCGCTAAACTGAAGCGGCGAATGCGCGATCATCTGAATACGGAATCAGCAAAGCAAGCCTTTGCAAGATTTTGGCGACAGGAGTATCTAGCGCAAGTAGGCTGGGAAAACGCCCTCTCATTCTTTAACAGCGAGATTCGACTGCTACTAGAGAGCAATTATTTTCGACCCACCGATGAAAATGGTCAACTCGTTGATAACTTCTGGCGTATTGACCTTTATTTTATTGCCTTTTTTGGGATTGAGCTTTTATTCCGTACCTTCTTCATGTCTCGACGCCAAGAGAAATTGACATGGGGAGATGCCCTCTGGCGGCGCTGGTACGACATGCTGCTACTCCTTCCCACCTGGCGCTGGTTACGGATTATTCCGGTATCTGTGCGATCGCATCAATCAGGATTGTTCAATATGGAGCGAATTTTAGCACAAGTCACCCACGAACCGGCAGCGTACTTGGCAGATCGGGTATCGATGTTTTTGATGGTGCGACTGATTAATCAAACAAAAGAATCTGTTGACAAAGGAGATATGGCGCGTGCCATATTGCAACCTGAGACGTATGTCCAAGTTAGCGATATTAATAAAGTCGATGCCATCACCGATCGCCTCTTAGAACTCTCTATTTATAAAGTTTTACCGCAAGTTCAACCCGATTTACAGGCATTATTACATCATAGTCTCAAAGGAGCGCTGCAACAGTCAGATTTTTACACCGGATTGCGACAAGTACCGGGAATGAAAGGGTTGCCCAAAGAGGTTATGGAAAACCTTTCCAATTATTTAGCTAAGACAACCTACGAAGTCCTGGCTACCTCTTATTCTGATTTACAAGGGCGACAACTGTTTGACCAACTGAGTCACAATTTTAAGTACGCCCTGCGGGAAGAATTACAGGATGAGGCAACACAGCTAGAACTTCAGTCGTTGCTGTCTGACTTGTTAGAAGAACTGAAAATTAATTATGTGCAGCGTTCAACGGATGAAGATCCCGAAGCCACTTTAGAAGAAGCCGATCAACTGCGTCAAGAGATGGAAAATCCCCAAATTCAGTAGTTTTTCACATTCTACAGGTCAAATTCTTCCCTACGCCCAATTGGGCGTAGATGCTAGTATTTAAAAGGATAATAAAGGCAGCGATCGCGAGTGGTGACTATGACATCGACGAAACTCTCTGGTCAAGTAACAATTCCCCGCTTAGAAAACGGCGACAAACTCAACCGTTTTGAATTTGAGCATCGCTATTCGGCTATGCCTGATCTGAAAAAAGCCGAATTAATTGAAGGAATCGTTTATATGGCATCTCCCCTCAGGATTACGCAACATGGCGAACCCCATGCTCATATTATGCTGTGGCTAGGCTTCTACACAAGTTTCACTCCTAATCTGCAATTGGGCGACAATTGTACAGTTAGGCTGGATCTGGATAACGAACCTCAACCGGATGCTATTCTGAGAATTAAAGTCGGTGGACAATCAACAATTAGCGACGATGATTATATCGAAGGTGCGCCTGAGTTGATCGTAGAAATTGCGGCTAGTAGTGTTTCCATTGATTTGCACCAAAAACTCAATGTGTATCGCCGTAATGGAGTACAAGAGTATTTAGTGTGGCGAGTTGAAAACGGTGAATTGGATTGGTTTCGGTTAAGGGAAGGAGACTATACTAAACTTAAACCTAATCGCGAAGGGATTCTTTATTCAACTGTTTTTTCAGGATTGTGGCTAGATAGAGCAGCGTTATTAGCTGGAGATTTAGCCAAGGTTTTAGACGTATTGCAGCAGGGATTAGCCAGTCAAGATCATCAAGATTTTGTTCAAGACTTGGCATCACGTCAGTAGGTGTTAGGTGTTAGGTTTTAGGTGTTAGGTTTTATAAAGTAGAAACGCGATCGCAATGGATTATCCCGATATTGATCTTGCTCCTCTGATTGATCATGCCCTCCTCTCGCCCACGGCGACACCCGAACAGGTAGAAAAATGGTGTCGTGAAGCTGATCGATTTCAGTTCGCCACAGTCTGTGTCTATCCAGTGTACGTCAAACTCGCGGCTGAACTCTTACACAACAAAACGCCCAAGGTTTGTACCGTAATTGGCTTTCCCAGTGGTGCTACCACAACTACTGCTAAACTCTACGAAGCCCAAGAAGCAGTAGAAAATGGCGCGACGGAATTGGATGTCGTGCTTCATTTAGGGGCATTAAAAACCGGGAACACCGACGCTATCTATCGCGAAATTGCCCCAATCTGCGAGGAAACTGGGCAAACCGTCAAAGTTATCTTAGAAACAACGCTTTTAACTGACACTGAAAAACAACTCGCCGCCGAAATCTGCATTGATGCTGGGGCGCAATATCTCAAAACCAGTACAGGTTGGCATGGAGGTGCAACGGTGTCGGATGTCAAATTTTTGAAAGACTTGACAAAAGGACAAATCGGGATTAAGGCTTCAGGAGGTATCCGCACCATCGAACAAGCGTTAGATTTAGTCATAGCCGGAGCAACCCGATTAGGAACCTCTCGTGGACCAGAGTTGTTGCAACAGCGTGAGGAAAAAGGCGAGGAATGAGGTTTAAGTATGTAGGGGCGGGTTTGACCAATAATGTGGCGACTCAAACCATTAACGTAACTAAACCCGCCCCCACCAAATCCGAGAGTCTTGACATGAATGACAAATGACAAATGACGAATGACAAATGACAAATGACAAATGACAAATGACAAATGACAAATGACAAATGACAAATGACAAATGACAAATGACAAATGACAAATGACAAATGACAAATAACAAATGACGAATGACAA
>NZ_JAVJQN010000241.1:0-15342 GCF_040218245.1 Coleofasciculus sp. E1-EBD-02
TCCTAGCAAAGTCGAGTTAATTAAGAGAAATAACGGCTTATGTGTAGCGTAAAAAATTGGATGCCTCCATTCTTCCGGCATCCCGCTATACCTCCTCGCCCTACGAGAGTTGAGGGCGAGGATTCCCGCGAATATGTTGAATGGACGAGAGGATGAGTCAACCGTGAATCTATCGGTACGAGTCTTTCCCAGAACTTTTGGATATCAAGGGGAAATGAGGTATGAGTTTAGTCAGGCAGATGACTTAGTTGGAGTGGTTTCTGTCTGTGAGGATGAAACCTCGTACTTTATCCATTTCTTAAATGTCATGCCTGGTAATCGTGGCAAAGGGTATGGGTCTAAAATCCTGAAGATGCTTTGCCAAATGTTGAATGATAAACCGATTACTCTAGAACTGGACAAGGGTAGTCCTTTTGGCATAGAAAATTTACGCGCCTGGTACAGCAGACATGGTTTTGTGTCAACGACTGAGGATTTGATGATACGCCAGCCGTCCATTAGCCGGATACAGGAAGCATGATGCAAGGGATTGGGGAGCTGGGGGAGCTGGAGAAGCCGGGGGAGCTGGGGAAGCTGAGGGAGCTGGGGAAGCCGGGGGAGCTGGGGAAGCTGAGGAAGCTGGGGAAGCTGAGGAAGCTGGGGAGGCTGAATGCAAGCCACAATAGGATAAATTCCTGACTCTAAAAATTCGCGAATGAGTTACTGCCTTAACCTAACTTGTCCCAAACCCGACAACCCTGATCATGCTAGATTTTGCTCCACTTGTGGGTCAAAATTACTTTTAGGCGATCGCTATCGGGCGATGGAGTTGATTAGTCAGGGGGGTATTGGTCGTACCTTTCGAGCAATTGACGAATCTGAGTCGGGATTATCCACTTGTATTATCAAGCAGTTTTCACCTACCAATCAAGGTACAACCAATATCGAGAAAGCGGCAGCATCCTTTCGTCAAGAAGCCACCCGATTACAAACTCTAGGCGAACATCCCCAAATTCCCCGACTGCTGGCTTATTTTGAACCCAATCCGCAAAGGGGAACGACGGGTGCGATCGTGCAACGTTTAGTGGAGGGAGAGAGTTTAGCTCAACAATTAGCGAAAGAAGGGGCATTTAATGAAACCCAGATTCGCCATATCTTGGCACAACTGTTGCCTGTATTACAGTATATTCATGCTCATCAGGTTATTCACCGCGATATTAATCCAGCCAATATTATTTGTTCTGCCAGTACAGGAATCGAGACAGAAGCCGATCAACTTGTTCTCGTTGATTTTAGTGCCGCAAAATTGACCACGAAAACAGCATTAGCCCGAACCGGAACGGTTATTGGTTCTGCGGCTTATGCCGCCCCGGAACAACTGATGGGCAAAGCGGTGGCGAGTAGTGATTTGTATAGTTTAGGGGTAACTTGTATTCATTTATTGACTAGCATTCATCCCTTTGACTTATTTAACAGTTTAGAAGGAATGTGGGTGTGGCAAGACTACCTAGTTGAACCGATTAGCGATCGCCTCACGCAAACCTTGAATAAAATGCTGGAGGGGGCGGTAAAACTACGCTATCAGTCAGCCGCCCAGATTCTCCAGGATTTGCATCTCACCCAGACGTTAGCCCAATCATTGTCAGTTGCTTCCCCAAATCCATCGGTTAAACCAAACACGCTAACACCGACGTGGCAATGTATACGGACGTTGCGGGGTCATTCGAGTTCGATTCATGCGATCGCCTTTCATCCAGACGGACAGATTCTGGCGAGTGGGGGTGCGGATCGTAGCGTCAAACTCTGGCATCTGGAGAGTGGTATACCCAGTTGTACATTTTCTGGGCATTCTAGTTTAATTGATACCATTGCTTTTAGTCCAGATGGACAGTTTTTAGTCAGTGGGAGTTGGGATCACACGATTAAACTTTGGGAATTAACGACCCAAAGATTAAAGCATACCCTGAAGCAACATTCAGGTTGGATTAAGTCAGTTGCGTTTAGTCCAGATGGACAGCTTCTCGCCAGTGGCAGTGCTGATAAAACAATTAACATTTGGAATTTAAACCTACAAGATATACAGAAAACTCTTGATGGTCATTCCAGCATGATTCATACGATTGCCATTAGTCCAGATGGACAGATTCTGGCAAGTGGTAGTGCAGATCGCACGGTCAAATTGTGGAATTTAGCCACAGGTGAAATTCAACTAACCCTACATGGTCATACCGATGCCGTCAATTCACTTGCCTTTAGTCCTAGTGGTCAACTTTTAATCAGTGGTAGTGCGGATGCGACGATTCAAGTCTGGAACTTAAAGACAGGTGATATTTTATTGACGCTGACTGAACATACAGATGCGGTTCATTCTGTTGCCATCAGCGCCAAAGGTCGCCTATTAATCAGTGGTGGTGCTGATGGAACGGTTAGACTTTGGCATCCGGGTCGTGGAAAAGTGATCCAGACCTTATCGGATCATTCCGCTGGTGTTATGTCTGTGGCAATTAGTCCAGATAGTTCAACCTTGGCGAGTGCGGCTCAAGATAAAACGATTAAACTTTGGCAATTTATTTAAGTAGGGAACAGGGAACACCTCGACTTACCTCGACTTACTTCGGCTTCGCTCAGTAACACGCTCGGTAACACGCTCGGTGTGTCACAGGGAATAGGGAATAGCTAATTGGGGCTTGCTGCATTAAGCTTAAAGGTATACCATTCAATGGTTTAAAGCCAAAATCTCACCTCTTCCATCCGTCGCGCCATGGTGATGATGTTATTCACATGCCCTTATTCCTGCATCCCAGAATACAAAAGTCGGGCAAATAAACGAGCGCCATCATCATGCTTTAACTCATCATAAGTGGGAGGACGACCGTGACTAATATCCCGTAGATCCTGAAGAAGTTCCGGATGGAATTGACAGGTAAATGAACGGCGGATCAATTTGCTCTCAAAATCCTTGTAGTTAATACAGGTTGCTGAACATTCTGTCACCACTTCTGTCTCGTCAGCCGTTGAGCAAAGAATTTCCACCGCAAAGGGAAGCTGCATTAACCAGGACAAAGGACTCCCGGCTAAAATATACCGATGGGAGATAATCGCATCATGAAGTAGTCGATATGCCCAGTTTGCAAAGAGAATCGCTTCCTCATTCACTTCATCGGAGTGGAACATGGAAATATTTAATTCATGTTCATATTCAATCGACGTATCGATCACCCCTTCAAATTCATCAGCCGTCACCTCATGGGCGATAATTACATCTTCGGGAATGTTAGACGTGTCGCTATCCGGAGATTCATAATGCAACAATTGACGATAGCCCACTTCTTTCTTTTCATTGGGACCAACGGCAAATTCGGGATCATCCCAGTTTTTGGCAATCAGGTGTCCATTTTTCTTTTTAACCTGTAGATTACTCCCCACCTGTTGAATATGCTGGCAGACTTTTTTCAAAGACTTTAGCGCTTTACCCTTGCGATCGCGTGCCAGATGGTCTAAGCTGAATACCTCATTGACTGCTCGTTTAATTAACCGAATGTGAGATTGTGCCGCCAATTGATGTCCCAAGCAAATAAATAAAGCGGGCGCACTTGTCGGCGATCGCGAAAGCAGTAGTTTATCGGTGAATGTATGCAGATCCTCTAGGGAACATTTGGCATCGTTAAAGGTGCTAGCATCGCGTACTGACGGATCACCACCTTCTACCACCACCGCTAATCCTGACGTTATGATCGGCACAACTAACTCTGGATCAAGTACACCCGACGACCAAAACGGGAACAGTAGTGAATCACAATCGGCAAGTTTTTGTGCTAAATACGCCACATTCAGCGACGCCCGCACCTCTTCACCAATGTGATTGCACCCGACGTGTTCCCAGGGTTCGATCACCGCGATCGCATTGCGAAATAAGTTCGGGTGCTTCATCAGGAAGTCTAAATCCTCCTGAGAATTAATCACCTTTTCCAACGGCAATCCTTTACCCCATTCAAAACCTTCGTTTTCCGTCGTCATGGATACGTCAGGCAAGGGATCTTCAGAATGGCGATCTGCTAAAAAACGACCCAATAAAATGTGAACTGATTCAAAATCAGATCCCCCTTCACACAAGTAACCCGGTCTAAGTCTCCAATCGTTGGTTGTTAATGTTTGAGGCTTAACAGATGATGAGTTTGACATCTATATTTGACTCCTTAACACGTTTTTTTATCGAGTAGTCCACTCATCAATGAGTGACCCTGGTACTTGGCTATAGATAGCGTTTTCAAATGAGATGCAAGAACCCCTAAACACAATTCAACAAGGAGGCTTTCAAACCTTTTGTGTTTACAAATGATTTGTAAACGCTGTATGCTTTGGTAAGTTGATTGTCTAGCGGTAAACTTGTAAAGTTGCAATCAATATTTGCTGTTTTTAGCATATTCGTTATTGAAAGTCAATTCCCACCCTTGACCTTCAAAGGACTGAAAAAACGGTAGTATTTACTACAAAAAAATTTCTAAAAGTAAGGCAGTAGGCAATGGGCAATAGGCAATAGGGAACAGACTTTTATGGTAGGGTCTGCTGAATAAGCCCTATGGTAGCTTGAAGCGCCCAAAAACAGTAGGGGCGCACCGACGTGCGCCCGATTTATAGCAAAAGCCAAGGAATGTTCTTCGTGAGTTGCTTAAACCTTCGCTTCTTCCAGCATCAACTTAGACCGTTTTAGTCGTTCGGGAACTGGAATCGGATAATCTCCAGTAAAACACGCCGAACAGAACGTATTCGCATTATCTTGAGTCGCCAGCATCATACCGTCCCAACTCACATACGCCAGAGAATCCACGCCAATTTGTTCAGCAATTTCCTCAACCGACTTGGTTGCAGCAATAAGCTGGTCTTGAGAATCGGTATCAATTCCATAGAAACAGGGATGAGTCACAGGTGGTGCAGACACCCGCATGTGAACCTCAGTCGCCCCTGCATCCCGTAACGCTTTGACAATCTTCCGACTCGTGGTTCCCCGAACAATCGAATCGTCCACAATAATCACTCGCTTACCCATGAGAACATCTTTCAGCGGATTCAGTTTCATCCGAATCCCCGACTCTCGCATACTCTGCGTCGGTTGGATAAACGTGCGCCCCACATAGCGATTTTTAATCAACCCTTCCGCGTAGGGAATTCCCGACTCTTGGGAAAAGCCGATCGCGGCGGGAACACCGGAATCCGGTACCGCAATTACAATATCGGCGTCAGTCGCCGCTTCTTTTGCCAATTGACGCCCCAACCGTAGCCGATAGCTGTAGATGCTTTCATCCTGCATCACGCTATCCGGGCGAGCAAAATAAATCATTTCAAAAATACACAGCTTGCGTTGGGGTTTTTGACTCCAGTGGAATGACGCCATCCCGGCTTCGGTAATCCAAACCAATTCTCCGGGTTCGACATCCCGTAGGTATTCTGCGCCAATAATATCTAACCCACAGGTTTCTGAGGCGAGGACATAACGCATCGGATTTGTGCCTAAGGTGCCAATCACCAAGGGACGAACGCCATGGGGGTCACGCACTCCCATCACCCCTTCCGGTGTACCAATTACTAAACTATAGGCACCTTCACAGAGGTTAAACGCACTAATCGCCGCCTCTAACCAATCCTTCCCTTGATCCACTTCCGCACCGATCGCGATCGCAATCATCTCAGAATCTGTCGTGGTCAAAAATTCATTATAGTTGCGGTTCTCTAAATGGGTTCGCAACTCTGAAGCATTGACTAAATTTCCATTATGTGCTAAAGCCAAAGACCCTAAGCGGGTATTCACAACAGCAGGCTGGGCATTGACAACCCGACTTGACCCCGTTGTCGAGTAACGGGTATGACCCACTGCGATTGTTCCGGGCATTTGGTTCAAAATATCTTCGTTAAAGACTTGGGAGACAAGTCCCATATTCTTATAGAGACGCACCTGTTCTCCCTCAAAGGTGGCAATCCCCGCTGATTCTTGACCCCGATGTTGCAGGGCAAACAAACCAAAATAAGTTAGCTTGGCGACATCTTCGTCTGGTGCATAGATACCAAAAACCCCGCAAGCTTCTTCAGGTTTGTCGGGGCGTTGGCTGATAATCTGATCAGATTCAGCAGGATTGGGGGTAGAGGAGTGGGGTGGCTGGAGAATCATGGGTATTAGCTTACTCCTGATAGTGGCAGTCAGTTCGACTTGTATTAACGCAAATCAATCGGGAATCGTTAATTAAACTTAACGATTCCTTAACGATACCATTAATTTGTAAGTCATGGATCATGCGTCATTAGTCCTTCATTAGCCGTGACTGCCTCAACACGGCTACAAGCGACGTTCTAGGGCGTTAAAGAAGCGATCGCTCATATCTGCGATCGTAGCGTTGATTAAGGGAGGATGATCGTTGATTAAAATTTTTAATCCTTCCGATAGAGATTTAACCCTCCCCAACCGTTGCCAACCCTGGGCAGATTCCCCTAAAGACTCCATCAAGTAAGCCTCCCAATCCTCCTGGGCTTCCGGCTTCACTGACACCAGAATCCGACTGGCGCTTTCAGCAAATAAAATCTCATCCCAACGCCGTTCCACAGACGCCTCCGTCAATCCCAATTCAATCTCAGCCCCCAATCCGCCAGAAATACAACATTCCGCCAGCGCCACGGCTAATCCGCCCTCGGCACAATCATGGGCTGAATTCAGGAAACTGCGTCGAATTCCCTCACGACAAGCCGCTTGTACCCGACGTTCTAACTCAAAATCCACGATGGGGGGTTTTCCCGCTACCACCCCATGAATCGCGGCTAAATATTCCGAACCGCCTAAGGTGAGATGAGGTGTGGTTACAGTTAGCGATAATCCCAATAAGTAAATTAAATCGCCTTCACTCTGCCATCCTTGAGAACAAATCTGACTTAAATCCGGAATCGCCCCCACCATCCCAATCACCGGGGTAGGATAAATCGGTTGGGGATTTCCCTGACTATCCAACGTTTCGTTATACAGGGAGACATTTCCCCCCGTCACAGGCGTCGCCAACTCTGCACAAGCCTCCGCGATACCCTGACAAGCCGATGCCAGTTGCCAGTATCCTATCGGCTTTTCCGGTGACCCAAAATTCAGATTATCGGTGACGGCGACAGGTTCTGCACCCACACAGCTTAAATTGCGGGCGGCTTCGGCTACGACTGCTTTTGCACCTTCATAAGGGTCAAGATAGACATAGCGAGAATTACAATCCACCGTAGCTGCGACACCCGATTGGGCATTTCTGCCTGATTCCAGGGGACGTAAGCGGATGATTGCTGCATCTGCACCACCGGGAAGCATCACAGTATTATTTTGCACCTGATGGTCATACTGGCGATAAACCCAGCGTTTTGAAGCAATGGTTGGTGTATCCAGGAGTTGCAGGAGAATATCCGTCCAGGATTTAGCCTCACCTGACAGTTCGATTCCGGTACGAGTACAACTCGGTAATGACTCAACTGTCCATTGCCACGCTTTTTTTGCATACTCTGGCGCTTCAGTCAACACATCCCGATCATAAATTGGCGTATTATCCGATAACGCCGTGGCTGGGATTTCCGCCGCCACTCCCCCTTGGAACAAAATCCGCACAATTGGTTCTTCAATCACCGTACCCGCGACAACCGCCTGCAGTTCCCAACGGTGGAAAATATCAATTAACTCCTGTTCTCGTCCCTTGTGCGCCACAAACAGCATCCGTTCCTGGGATTCCGAGAGTAAATATTCATAGGGAACCATCCCCGTTTCGCGGACAGGGATTAAATCTAAATCTAATTCAATCCCCACACCCCCTTTAGCTGCCATTTCCGAGGTGGAACAAGTAATCCCCGCCGCCCCCATATCCTGTGCCGCGACAACCGCCCCAGTTTTAAAGGCTTCTAGACAGGCTTCAATTAAGCATTTTTCCAAGAAGGGGTCTCCCACTTGCACCGCTGGGCGGTCATCCATAGATTTATCGGTGAGTTCTGCACTCGCAAAACTGGCACCGCCCATACCATCGCGCCCGGTAGTGGAACCCACATACAGCACCGGATTGCCAATTCCTGACGCCCCAGATTTAACAATTTCTGGGGTTTCCATCAATCCCAGCGCCATCACATTTACTAGGGGGTTTCCGGTATAAGCGGGGTCAAAGTACACTTCACCGCCAACCGTGGGGACACCAACGGAGTTACCATACCCCGAAATACCCGCCACAACCCCAGAAAATAAGCGCCGGGTGCGGGGATTATCCAGGGAACCGAAGCGCAGGGAATTCAAAACCGCAATGGGACGCGCCCCCATGGTAAAGATATCCCGCAGAATGCCGCCAACACCTGTGGCGGCACCTTGATAGGGTTCCACAGCCGAGGGATGGTTATGGGATTCAATTTTAAACGCGAGTTGGAGTCCGTCGCCCAAGTTGACCACGCCAGCATTTTCCCCCGGACCCACAAGGATACGTTTCCCGGTGGTGGGGAATTGCTTGAGGAGAGGGCGGGAGTTCTTATAGCAACAATGTTCTGACCACATAACGCCGAACATCCCCAGTTCAGCTTTATTGGGATGACGCCCTAGGCGTTTAACAATTTCCGCGTATTCGTCCGGTTTGAGTCCTTCAGCGGCGATTTCTTCGGGGGAAAAGGGGGCAGAGGATAGAGTAGACATGGAACCCTTGTACAAATGGCACAGGGATAATTGTATCGATTAATGGGCGTCTGGCTAAGGAGATTTCGGCTTGACTTCAAATTCCAATTTAGAACGGTAGAAGCAAACATCGAATTCCAGAAAAAAGTTGGTCTGACCCAAAATCAATGGTGTGTTTGGACGCTGCACCCATGCAAACAGCAATTCGGTTGGCGGACAGTCTGCGATTTGGGCGATCGCAGAAAACGGCATCGCTGGCTGATTGCTGAGATTACCCGCTAACTGAATAATAGCTTTGCGATCATCCCAAATTTCCCCTAATTGAAGACCGAGTTCAAAAGGCAAGACATTAACTGTAGCACCGCTATCCACTAGCCCAATTGCTTCAACTGTTTGGTCTTCTCGATGTAGCAGTAGCGGAAGTCTGGGCAGGCTGTCAAACTCATTTTGAGTTGGGCTAGTGGTTGAATATTTAAACCGCATATATCACTGCTGACTTGCATCTGAGCGTTTGAAGGCTTCCATTAAAACTGCGCCTGCCCCAAAGCAATTGTATGGGGTTGGCAAGTCATAAATTTTAAAGGGTTCCAACGGTGAAATATCCTCAGCCGTCTCCAAATCCTCAGCCAAAATTCGGATCAGTTTAAGCTTTTCCGTTGGGGTGAGTCGTCGTGCAGCAGGAATTACCTCAGCTAGTGACATAATTACACGTTCCCAAATTGATTGTAAGAGTTTACACCAACAGCTTACTCGATGCCAGCCTGATCAAGTTCAGCATCAGCAACTTAATTTGGCTTATGTGCGTTATAATCTGCCACTTTACGCGGCAGAAACGCAACCACCGAAATACTCTTGATTTTAATCGCGATCGCGTCTACGTCAATACCAGTACAAGATAGTTTTAAGTCAGAGACTGTAGGGGCGGGTTTTACTGCTATCCTTTTTTGTTGACCCAGATGTGACTAAACCCGCCCCGATAAACGTGGCTTGGCAAGGAGATAGTTAACACGGATGGATTCACAGCGCCCCACCTGGGCGAAGAATTGGCTGAAACTGGTCATTGAAACAGGACTGGCAAGTCCGATATGTTCTACAGCCAAAGAAACGCCAAGCGGTGTTTCACAAAATGAACAATATTCTCCTATTCTCGTAATTAAATCGCCCCGTGCATCTTGATACTTATGAAATAGTTTAGGGATGCCTGTCGCATCAGTAGGACAGGAACCTCGGTCAATCGGTCTCATTGCTTATCCCTACCTAGTCCAGCCGCTTCTCGTTCCATTTTCAGAAAAGCGTGATAAGCAGGATCATCACTATAGGGCATTGTCAACTCATCTAATTTAGTTTTTAGTTCTTCGATGCGTTCTGGAGGAGCATCTTTAGCGTCTTGCAGTACCCGATAATACTCTTGGGCGGCTTCCATCATCTTCTGATAACGCTCACTTCTTTGGGGAATTTCTACCCCCATCACATATTCTGTGATATCTTCAATGCTTTTATTTTCATATTCTTCAATTCCTGCTGGTTTATCTAGATTAATTAGTTCTCCTTCACGTAGAGATTGGATGATAAAAGGTGAATGTGTTGTTGCTACAAATTGAATCTTAGGAAACGTTTTCTTTAAGTCATCAACAACCCGGCGCTGCCACTTGGGATGCAGATGCAGATCGATTTCGTCTATTAATACAATACCAGAAGTTTGTTGAGCAGCGTCACGTCCTAGTTGAGGATTTAATACTGCGGCGCGATAGGCGATATCGGCAACCATCCCAAATATATTCCGAAACCCATCACTCAACATCCGAAATGGTAGTATACGTCCATCATTGAATGTTGTGATCAATTCATCCTCAAGAATGTCATACCTAACACTCTGACAGTCTTCTAAACAATTAGCAATTGCCGTTTTAACAGCATCAAGTACCAGAATCGATTCTCCCCGCTGAAGCGCTGCAATTTCCATCGTTTTCAACCACCTCATCAGCACATTTGGGTTTGAGGTTGGATCTAAACAATTGACATATCCCAGCATCCGCGATCCAGGTTTAATAGTTTCAACAGATTCTTCCTTGTTTTGTAGCCAAAGGCGACCTGTTCCATAATAAGCAATCAGGAGTAATAATATGTCCTCTCCTCTACGGACTTTTTCCTGAATCTGTTCTGAGATATTGACTATATTAGGAGATACGGTTTGTTCTAACTGCTCATTATTCTCACCGCTATCGACCCTATCAACGAGCTGTGACTTCCGTTCCCAAGCAATTTCCGCTCCATCAACCACAGCCGTACAATCAAATACAACAGGATATTGGGGTTCAATAGTTGGTGTTTGTCCTTTTTTATATCTCACTTGACGTACATCGTCATCGCTGAACTTACGTTCGAGATCTTTAAAGTTATCAAACTTACAAAATAGGCAACTTATACTTATTGCTATGGCATCAAGAATAGCAGTTTTACCTGTACCATTATCTCCTACCAGTACAGTAAAGCGTTCTGAAAAATCCAATATAGTATGTTCAAAGTTTCGGAAGTTTATCAGTTCAAGGCGGTGAATTCTCATGTCTTTCTCCTGCAACGTGAGTTAATGACTGGACTCCAGGGAGACTCAGTTCGTCATTTTCCTAGATATTATGCAGTATCAGTTGTCCCACGAACCACGTTCCTCCTGGAGATATTGGTCAGCTTCTTCCGCTGTTTTAAATAGTCTTTGACCAGGCAATGAATCTAGCAAGTCTATAGAGGTTTGAGGATGTTTTTCTGTGCTTAGTCCCCGACGTAGCTCTGACGGTGACACCCCTTGATGTTTGTTCTTACTCGGCTGATGAGTCGAGTCAGACGTTTCTACTGTTTCCGAGTCGGGTTCCCACAACATTAAGTCTCCGGGTTGACAGTTAAGAGCAGCACAGAGCTTTTCTAGGGTTGCCCGTTCTAATCGTTCTGGCATCTCCTGAGAATTCTTTAACTTAGAGATAGTGACAGGATGCATTCCCGTTGCTTCCGTCAAGTCCTTATTTTTCAGGTATCGCTCAGCCATCAGCACATTCAATCGCCATTTAACAGACATAGTTCTTCTTCAATGAGATAGGGTTATAGGTATCAATCTGGCTTTTCGTGAGCCAGTCTCGTCGTCAATGCCTCTAAGGTGCCACAACTCTACTGAGGATATTATCTAGTATTTTAGCCTCAGAGTTCACATAATTAGCCGCTGCGTTTAATGCTGGAGTTAGTCGTAGATACTAATATTATCGTTCCCCCTGTTCCAAGACGTGCCATGGCACGTCTCTACATTGCTCCCCTTCCCCTACGGTTACTCTGTTGGGTTTTACTCCGTTCAACCCAACCTACAAAGGTGACATTCTAGATAACAGCGATGAAAGATACTAAATGCGTTCACTTCTTGCAGTGGGCTTTACCTCAATTAAATCTACGTTGGGCGGGGTTTCGTAAGGTGCGAAAGCAAGCCTGTAAACGTATCCAACGGCGTATTCTTGAACTTGGACTATCTGATAGTGACGCCTATCAATCTTACCTAAATACTCATCCGGAAGAATGGACAGTATTGGATGGCTATTGTCGAATTACGATTTCCCGATTTTATCGCGATAAACAAATTTTCCAGCATTTACATCAAGAACTATTTCCCCAACTCATCCAGCTTGCCCAAGAACGAGGTGATACAGAATTTACCTGCTGGAGTGCTGGCTGTGCATCGGGAGAAGAAGCGTATACCCTTTCCATTCTCTGGCATTTAGCTAAATTTGCTCAAACTTATAACCTGTCACTGCGAATTGTTGCAACTGACGCCAATGACTATCTCTTGAAGAGGGCGAGAACGGGTTGTTATCAAGGGGGAAGTTTAAAAGAACTTCCGTCTGACTGGTTGGCACAGGCTTTGACTAAATCTGATGAATTTTATTGTATTCGTCCTGAGTTTCGTGAGGAAATTGAGTTTAAACAACAGGATATTCGTGTCACTATGCCTTCGGAGTCATTTCATTTAATACTGTGTCGGAATCTAGTATTAACGTATTTCGATGCAGACTTACAACAAAAGGTGTTATCGCAAATAGTCAAGCGATTGATTCCTGGAGGAGTATTGGTTGTTGGTAGCCATGAAGCTTTACCATCAAATTTTCGGCAGATGCAAGCTGTTCAGTTAGGACTTTATCGAAAAGAAGGATGATTTTAGTTAGGATTGACGATTGATAGTTGACGGTTGACGGGTCACTGGTATTTCGCAAAAGTCTTTAACAAACACAAGCGCTAGCTTTTAAAGGCTGGTGAGAGGCTAATGAACGAGGAATTAAGCCAGCAAAGGATAATTCACCTTGTTCTTTAATCTGAGAAGTTTGAGGATTGTTTTTGGAAAGAATAAATTCGAGGATTGACTGTGCTTGTTGGGGATCATGCAGGTAATAAATCGCCTGAGATTTAGGCGAGAGCCAAATTTGCAGCTTCCAGGGCTTAGATGCAGACACGGAATTGGGTTCGAGGGAAAAGGTAATCATGATCGGCTGGCGTCCTGATTTCGAGGAATTACAAAGATGGAGAACCTAAAGGTTGAGAGAGAAATGCTTTCTTGATTCCCACTTATAACTGTACCGAATTTTTCCACTCTTTATAGAGAGTTAAATCATCCGGAGTTTTGATTTTAATCCGCCCTAGGGGTGAGCCGCATAATATAAATTTGATGAAATCGATCAACTTAATAAAGTGATTGCAGTCACAAGTATGGTGGCGGCAAATCATTCTTTTCCCGGAGAAAAACTGCTGATCTGCCATTATTAGTTAGGCATCATTAGTCATACTCGCTCTTTCTCAAGTGGGGATGTTTACATTCATAAAATGTAGTTTTTGTCAAGACTCAGTAATGAATGGCTGGTCTAAGACATACCCGAATCCGGATGTTCTGCTCAGAAGTACCAAAATTATTACAATAAATTAAGCAAGTAGGATTAGAGCTTAAACTTATGGTGAATCGCAAAGACACGCTTTGGGAGCAATTCTTACAACCCATTGTTGGCGTATTCATCGACGGGGAGCAATTGCGCCAGCTTTATGAGAGCATTGACTGGGAACGAGAGAGCGATCGCGTCTCAACGCCTGACTTAGTTTACCCTGATTACTACAAGAGTCAGAACTTCCATGGTATTGAAGGGGGTTACTTGAATGGTGGTGCGGCAACCAGCTATGATCCGATTACCCAATACGCTTTACCTCCCAACGAAACCTGGGTACGCCAGGAGTTAATCGATCGCATCCAGGGAACACCGCGACGGATTCTGGATTTAGGCTGCGGTACGGGTTCAACAACTCTACTGTTAAAACAGGCGTTTCCTGAAGCTAAGGTAATCGGTTTGGATTTATCCCCTTATATGTTAGTCATGGCAGAGCGCAAAGCGAAAGCCGCCGGGGTAGACATTCAATGGCGTCATGGCAAAGCTGAAGAGACGGGTTTACCAGATGCGTCTTTTGACCTGGTAACCGCTTCCTTATTATTCCACGAAACCCCCCCAGCCGTGGCGAAGTCGATTTTGCGTGAAAGTTTCCGACTCCTCAAGGGAGGCGGACAAGTTCTGATCTTAGATGGCAATCAGCGAACCTTGCGTCAAGTAAACTGGTTAACGGAGGTGTTTGAAGAACCCTATATCAAAGCTTACGCCACCGATAGCGTAGACGCCTGGATGGGTTCGGCTGGGTTTGAAGCGGTGCAGACTCAAGACGTGTGGTGGCTCAATCAAGTTACCCAGGGAATGAAACCTCTCCCGGTAGACGAACAAGTGTACCAACGGACTCAACGCCGTACAATTGACGACTTCGGTTCTGAAGGTATTCCAGCTCCAGCATAGTAACGAATGTGGTATGAGTTTAAAGGCAGTTCTGTTTGATTTCAACGGTGTAATTATCAACGATGAGTCGATTCATCAGCAACTCATCGAAGACATTCTGCTGGGCGAAAATCTGCGTCCCTCGGCGTCGGATTACTGGGAGGATTGTTTGGGGCGTAGCGATCGCGCTTGCTTAAAAGTATTATTGGAGAAACGAGGTCGGGTGATGAGTGATGATGACTTAACCCGTTTAATCTCCCGAAAAGCCGACGCCTACCGCCGTCAACTGGAAACTCTATCTAAATTACCGATATATCCGGGAGTCGAAGATTTAATTTACAAAGTCCGCGTGGCTCAATTACCCATGGGGGTGGTGAGTGGGGCGTTGCGAAAGGAAGTTGAGTTAGTCTTGGATCGGGCTAACCTATTGCAATATTTTCCGGTTATTGTGGCAGGTGATGACATCAAAGTGAGTAAACCGGAACCGGATGGCTATCTGTTAGCGGTGGAACACCTCAATCAGCAGTTTCCAGAACTCAATGCCAAATCATCGGATTGTCTTGCCATAGAAGACACCCCGGCGGGTATTGAAGCCGCCAAACGCGCCGGGATGCAAGTCGTCGGCGTTGCTAATACCTATCCCTTTCACATGCTTCAGCGTCAAGCCGACTGGACGGTTGATTATCTGCATCAGCTTGAACTTGAGCGCGTGCAGGAAGTTTATGCTCAGGTTGTGGGTTAACTAACAGTCGGTAAATATCTAGACAATTAGTGACATAACTAGACATTTTCTATGATATAATCAGGCAATGTCTAGTTTACCCCCCAACAAGCAGCTACTCGACTTTGTGTGACGGTCTTGCAGGTTGCACCGAT
>NZ_JAVJQN010000099.1:0-41710 GCF_040218245.1 Coleofasciculus sp. E1-EBD-02
CAAAGACATCGGTTCAGGACTCAACTTCAAAAGGAAAGGATTGCGTTCCCTACTGGACAGACTTCTTAGAGGGGATAAGCTCACAATTGTTGTTGCCTGTAAAGACCGATTGTGCCGATTTGGATTCGAGCTTATACAGTATCTGGTCGAGCAAAACGGTGGAAGCATCGTGGTTCTCGACCAGACTGTATACTGTCCGCAACACCTCGGCTTCGCTCGGTGTTGATCAGAGCTTACCCAGGATTTACTCTCCATTGTCCATGTCTTCTCTTGCCGAATGCAGGACTGGAGAAAGTACGGTAAGAAAATCAAAGAAGATCCGAATCTACCTAAATCCTGAGCAGAGAAACCTGGTCAAAAGATGGATGGGAGTATCAAGGTTTGTTTTTAACAGAACTGTTGAATATTTGCAGGAACCCGATACCAAGGCTAACTGGAGAGCCATCAAGGGAGAATTGTTAAACTCCTTGCCAGAGTGGTGTTCAAGCATTCCTTATCAAATTAAGTCAATAGCTATCAAGGATGCTTGTACAGCCGTAAGAGAAGCCAAGAAGAAATATAAGAAAACGGGGCAAGTCCAAAAAGTCAAGTTTCGTTCCCGTAAAGACAGAATTCAGTCAAGTTATATTCCTAAGTCAGCCGTAACCAAATTAGGAATATACCACACAATATTGGGTAAGATACGCTACACAGAACAGTTACCCGACAATATTGGGGATTGCCGATTAGTGTTCCATCATGGTCAACACTACATCTGCATTCCCCATGACGTGCCACGAATCAAGTCCGAGAACCAAGGGCGGGTCGTGGCGCTAGACCCTGGCGTTCGGTCGTTCCTGACTCTGTTCACTGAAGATAGTTTTGGCTGGATAGGGACGGGAGATATTGGACGCATCCAACGACTCTGTTACTACCTCGATGATTTAATTTCCCGTATAACTAAAGCCAAAGCCAAACAACGTCGGAGATTAAAAAAGGCGGCTGACCGATTAAGATTGAGGATTCGCCATTTAATTGATGAGATGCATCACAAGGTTGCTCGATTCTTAGTCGATAACTTTGATATCATTTTGCTTCCGACGTTTGACGTGTCTCAAATGGTGGTTAAGTCCACAAGAAAGCTCAGGTCTAAATCAGTTAGACAAATGCTGTCCTGGGCGCATTACCGCTTTGAGATGTTTCTGAAGCACAAAGCGTTTGAGACTGGCAAAGTCGTACTTGATTGTAACGAAGCCTACACCAGCAAAACCGTAAGCTGGACAGGTGAAATTATTTCTAATCTTGGTGGGAAAAAAGTCATTGTTGGTAGCGATGGATTTCGGATGGACAGGGACATTAATGGCGCTCGTGGGATTTTCCTACGAGCTTTGGGAGATATCCCCTCTCTGAGAGCTTGTCTTTTAGAGTGCATTGTTAGCAAATGTTAGCAAAATCATATCGGAAAATAGGTAATCTTCTACCAGAGAGGGAGTAATCTTATGGCGACAGCTATACAGCGCTTCGCGCTCTTATGGAGTACAGTATTAGCCCGCTATCCCTCAAACTGCTAGATTGATGTTGTACCTCATAGCAGAGGAAAGCGCTGTATCATCCTATTCACTATGATCCAACTGAAACGGAAGGGTAAGGCGACGCGCTTCGTTGTGCTGTTCACCCTTGCCATTCTGACGAGTATCGGCTTGTGCTGGAGCAAAGCGGGGATTAGGACTATCCCTGTTTTGTCAATTATGGGTTCCCAACCCGCCAGCGCCCAATTAATACGATCGCAGGATACTTGGCGTCAAGTTTATGAACAGTTGCCCGATTTTCCCAAAGAAAACCAGTATGTCACCAATGAAACGGGCGAAGTCAATTTAGAGAGTACATTGGTAAGTCGTCTGATTCGTTATCACCTGTATGAGAAAAGACGTCTTCCTAATTATCGGTTTGATTGGAAGTTGACACTGGCTGACTATCTTGGGGCGAATGAGTATATCAATGAATCTGAGTATCCTGGTAGTAACACATTAACGGAAAATCCGATGGCAGGCGATCGCGCGGTGATAGAAAAGCTGACTCGCCAGCAGCGAGAGGATTTGATTGACGTTTTGGTTAGTATTTATAATCCCAATTATGCTGATTCCCAAATGTCAACACCCAGCCCGCAGCCGTCGCCGCCTTCTACTCCGACTCGCCCATCTAACCCAGGATTACCTCAACCTGGGGATGCTGATTTACTAAAAATCAATTTTTGACATTACCGTTTAGCACCTGTTGAGCCGTTAGCGCCAGGTTGGGGAATAGAGAAGACTGAATGCGATCGCTCTCTCTATATTCTGTCGGGTCATACCATCCTTCGACCAAAGTGAGGCGGATAACTTTAGCCTCTAGAGGGTCAACGATTCTGTATTATTTGAGTAGTTGATGGGATGGGAATACCTATTTCTTCACGAATTGCTAAAGAGTGCTGATGGTATTCTTTTGCCCTTTGGTACTCTCCCAGGGAATCGTAAGCATTGCCCAAACCCATCAGAGAACTAGCTATCCCACTGCGATCATCAATTTCCTTGGCAATAGTCAGAGATTGCTGATGGTATTCAATTGCCCGTTGGTACTCCCCTTGGGAATTGTACACATTACCCAATTTATTTAGAGCATGAGCTATCCCACTGTGAGCGCCAATTTCCAGTGCAATCGTTAGAGACTGCTGATAGTAATCGATTGCCTTTTGGTATTCTTCCATGGAAACGTAAACATTGCCCAAATTATCTAGGGAGTTCCCTTCCCGATAGCGATCGCCAATTTCCAGTGCAATCGTTAGAGACTGCTGAAGGTAATCGATTGCCTTTTTGTACTCTCCCATGGAAGCGTAAACATTGCCCAAATTACCTAGGGAATTTCCTGAGCCTATGCGATCGCTAATTTTCCTTGCAATTGCCAGAGACTGTTGATAGTAATCGATTGCTTTTTGGTACTCTCCTAGGAAATCGTAAACCCTGCCCAAATTATTTAGAGAAGTTTTATAATAGGTGATCGCACGTTCTAAATTATCTGTTATGTCTCCCTGAATTCCGTCAGTGTAGGCATTACGAAAATTATTTTTAGCCATTGCCCAATCTCTGGAAAATTCTTCAATGGTAAGGACTTGCAAAGCAGCTTGAAAGGATGCGATGGCTAATTCTATATTTTTTGCCCTTTCTCCCCGGATGCGGTCAAGGTAGGCATTGCCCAGATTATTTTGCGTCATTGCCCAATCGATGGGAAAGGCTTTACGGGTGTAGACTTCTAGGGCAGCTTGATAGGATGCGATCGCACTTTCTATATTCTCTGCCTTTTCTCCCTCAGTTCTGTCACTGTAGACATTACCCAGATTGTTTTGAATTCCTGCCCACTCGCGAGGAAAAGCCTCACGGGTGTAGACTTGTAGGGCGGTTTGATAATAGGCGATCGCACGTTCTAAATTATCTGTTCTGTCTCCCTGAATTCTGTCAGTGTAGGCATTACCCAAATTATTTTGAGTCATTGCCCAATCTCTGGGAAATTCTTCAATGGTAAGGACTTGCAAAGCAGCTTGATAGGATGCGATCGCACGTTCTAAATTATCTGTTCTGTCTCCCCGAATTCTGTCACTGTAGGCATTACCCAGATTATTTTGAGTCATTGCCCAATTCCTGGGAAACGCCGCACGGGTGTAGACTTCTAAAGCAGCTTGATAAGAGGCGATCGCACGTTCTAAATTATCTGCCCTTTCTCCTTGAATTCTGTCACCGTAGGCAGTACCCAGGTTATTTTGAATTACTGCCCATTGGTTGGGAAACGCTGCACGGGTGTAGACTTCCAACGCCGCTTGAAAATGGGCGATCATACGTTCTAAATTATCTGCCTTTTCTCCCCGAAGTCTGTATAAGTAGGCATGACCCAAATTATTTTGAATCATTGCCCTATCCCTAAGAAATGCCTCACGAGTGTAGACTTCTAAGGCAGCTTGATAAGAGGCGATCGCTACTTCGAGATTCTCTGCCCTATCCCCACGAATTCTATTCATATAGGCATTTGCCAGATTATTTTGAGTCCTTGCCCAATCTCTGGGAAACCCTTCAATAGTAAAGACTTGCAGCGATGCTTGAAAATAGGCGATCGCCGTTTCTAGATTATCTGCCTTTTCTCCCTGGATTCTGTATAAGTAGGCATGACCCAAATTATTTTGAATCATTGCCCAATCTCTGGGAAACGCCTCACGGGTGTAGCCTTGCAAGGCTGCTTCATAAGAGGCAATCTCATTTTCTAAATTATTTATCCATTTTTCAATATATGTTTTTCTGCTATGATTTTGCAATTCTTCTTTGTCAGATTGAGTTATTTTTTTTACCTTCTCTTTTTGTTTAACACCAATATAATCAACTATATTTTTTCGAGTAACTATAGTAGTAATCTTTATATCATTCAGACATAGAACCTTGAGTGGAAAACCCCAACCATTAACTAGCGTTACCTTAATTTCCCCTTCCATTTCCTCCTGCGTCGCCGTCAGCAAAAACTGAGCCGCACCATAACTTCCTCCAAATCGGTGCAACACCACTGCTGGTTCTCCCACAGGTTTACTACTAAATAAAGGCGAAGTCTCTAACATACAATAAATAGGATATTCCTCATCCTCATAAAGCCACTCACTATCCCCAGACGGTTGTAAGTCAATTGTCATCAAGTACGTTTTACCCACCTGCGCCTCACGCGGGTAGCTAATCACTGGCTGAATCGATAGGGGTAGCTGTTGAGTGTCAGACACCATTCTGTCCTCCTGGAGGGGTAAGTCGGAGTACGGTCATGGGATTACCGTAGTAGACATACATAAAAGTATAAATAAAAGATTCCCACTGTTCCTTAGTTGGCTGATCAGGGAAATTTTTAATCATTTTAAACCGTAATTCTCGCAGCAACGCCGCTACTGATAGATTAGGCGATCGCAAAGATGCTTCAATCAGTTCACGGGCAAACTTAGCCGCATAAGCGTCACCCACAGCACCTAACGTACCAATCACACCTCGCGCCCCTTTTGCCAAAAAAAGCTCAATAAAACCTACGCAATAGCCACGAGGAATAAAGGTATGCGCTTCTTGGCGACCTGAATGACAAGCGTTAATAAAGACAATACTGCGAGAACCTTTGAACAGATTGAGCGAACACTGGCGTAAAGCCAGTAGTTTTAACTGTTGCTCTTTCTTATCGCGTGAACCAATAGCAATTTCATGTAGCTTTTGACTAAAAGTGCCGTGTGAAGAGATGTAGACAAGACCACAACTGGAATCATTCTGTTGCAAATGGGTCTGGAACTCTTTGATCTTATGCGTACTGCTACGGTATATAACTGCCTGTAATTTTTCCAAAATACTCAATTCTGATCCCACAGCATTGAGTTCTGTATCGAGTACATAGGCTATCGCACTACCACGGCATTCATCTCCATGAAAATTCAATACTAAATCCTCATCATCGTCATTTATAACTCTTCGCCAACGTACTGTTGTAATCATAGCTCCCAGATATTGATGCGGTAGCTTGTAGGGCGATAGTTCTACCATCTCCCAAGGAATTTCAAAGTCCGTGTGATCGGCGATCACCAAGCATAACTGCTCACTAAACTTTTGCCTCAATCCCTTCAACCAACTGCGAATCTCCCGATTCACATGGGAAAAAAGGCTTATCGTATTCCGAATATCTTCAGGAAAAACCTCTTCTCTAACTAAATTACCTAAAGACAAATCAGGCGGTTTATTTGGTTTGGTTGGCGGTAGTTCAGTCACCGCATTACCACCCCACACCGAATATTCATCTTCCCCATTCGAGTAGACGTGCAAAATAGCCACCTCTGGCGGTAGCTTCATTGTCATGTAAAGTTTGTTGGGTGGGAAAAGTTTTTCGTCAGTTTCTGTTTCTACATCCTCTGGTAAAGCGGGTGTGGTTGGTGTTGGCGCTGCTGCTTGTGTAGCTTCAAAGGGTAGCTGTTTGGTTCGCCCCAAACTTGTGGGTGAAGTGATTGCCCGTTGGGTGAGTGAACGCTTAAACTTATCAACCATCATTCCACCTCCATTTCCTGCAAAGGTGGAATCGAAACCACGGCGGCTCCCATAACATTTGCGAGTTCTAACGGCAAATCCTGATACTGTTTCGGCTGGGGATTGAGCAGAACTACTTTCACATTATCCAATCCCCGAATCCGTTCAGCAACCTGTAACGCATCTTCTACCCCTTTTCGTCCCACAGGTGGCGTAATCTCACCCAAACGACTGGCGGTGAGTGGCACATTCCCGCGCCCATCACTAATCACCACCAGCACCGCCTGCTGCACGGTACTGCGTCCATGTTGTAAAGCATGGCGTAACGTCTGCAAGGCTAAATCTAAACCATGAGCCAGAGGCGTCGCCTTTCCCCATCCTGCCTCAATTCCGGCACTAATGCGAGGAACTAAAATACTCTGCGCCATTATCTTCTGTGCGCGTAACTCATGGTGGGCATTCTCGGCTCCCACCTGAATCAAGCAAACACTCGCCCGTTCTACATACGCCCAACTCAGGTAGGGTAATAATTCATCCTGCCATTGGCAATCCCGTAAACAAGTGTGGTCAAGGAGTAACATGAGCATTTGCTCAGCTACAGGCGCTCGGCGGTAACTATGTAAATCTGTGGGTGATACGATTAACCCCTGATGACCATTCCCGGTAGACTGGTGGCGAATCCGCTGAAACTTTGCCGCTTCCAGTAATGTCCTCACCAAGGCTAAATCCTGTAACGTCTTTGCCTTCTCTACGCCAATAATTGCCCCATACGCCTTAGCCCTTGACCGGAAACGACGACTCGGTAACTGGAGTGAAGCGGCTTCCCGTTCAACTGGAGCCTCATCTTCTGGGTAAGGATTGACAGGAGCGGTATTAAAGAGTAAGCGTGTGGGCGGTAAGGGTTCGGCTTCATCCGACTCATACACCGATTCCCTCACTGTTGCAGGTTCAGACGGGTTTGAGTCAGAGGGTGTTGTGGTTGATTTGTCTTCCCCAGTTTCAGGCTGATCAAATTGTGGTGTGACAGGTTCAGCACTTTCCGTTGATACGTCTTCAGTCTTTTGAGGAATCGGTTTTAACCCCATCAGGTGAGCCGCTGCATCAACATCTTTTGCCCTCATTTCGGCTACACCCTCTAACCGTGCATTCGCCAGAGCGAGTCGCCCTAAAGCAATCTCCCGACGCGGACTAAACATTTCCAGGATTGACGTGTAATCCAGTATCCGGGCGGTGGCTTCGGCTGTAATCGTGGGATGCAGGCGGAGCGAGTTTTGCAGAGGTTGGCGCAGCCGCTCCAAACTAAAATCCGGCTCCCCTGTCCACCCCTCTCGTTCTCCCCTAACAGGGGAGAGGAGTAAGGAAGAGTTTTTATTGGTGGAGGGGCTGGGGGAGAGGTCAATCCATTCCAGAATCTCCGCCACTCTATCCCTCGTCTTTTCCACCTGTCCACTCAGCCGCAGGGCAAAACGGTCTAGCAAATGAGGCGAAACCATGCCCACTTGATCACTAGCACACCCTGCCAACCAACAGAGATTCGGTTGCCAAAATTCCTGCTGTCCGTGACGTTCCAGATGTGCCACATCTGCCCCCATCAGCGTTACACAAGCCCGTGCGCTTGCTAAACTCAACTTGGTCAAGTCCGGAATAATCACCAACCGCAGTTCTGACTGATTCTGTCCGGCGGTTAATAAACCCGGTTTCCAGTCAAAAGACTGTTCCCCCGAATCCCCCGATAATCCCAAACGTCCCCACAAGTCATCCTCCGCTTCCCACGTCGCCAACGTCACCGAGATAACCGGATGTCCCGTGACAATCGCCACCATCTGAGTCAGGATTTCAGCCGTCAGCCCTAAGACTTCAGGAGTCGTATCAAACAGCAGAATACTCCGCAGCCCTGGACTAATCGCCGCACAAGCGAGCGATCGCGTGAAGGAGTCCGTTAACGTAAGTTGATAGGATGGGGCAGAATCAGTCACCGCTCAAAATCTCTTGCACAAGCTGATTATCTGGCTCACGCCACGGCATTTGGTTACTTTGGAGGACTTCGGGACGACGATGTTGGAGTGCCAGCCGTGCCACTGTTGCTACATGATCAATCGTCACTTGTTTTTCACCCTTTAACGCCGCATAAGCACGAGCCGCCAATGCAATCATATAGTCCCCCCGATTCCCTTCTGCCCGAAAACCCGCCGCTAACCGCACACAGTTTTTAGCAACATCCACGGGAACTTCCACCTGATAAAAAGTCTGCCGTGCTTTCTCCAGTATCTTCCGGCGTTCTTGGTCTTTTTCCAGGGCATTATTAATATAGGTGGAGGATTCACCCGCTTTAATCTGAGATACCGCCTGATCAAATTCCAAAACAGTCTGCAAAATCTCAGTCCGTTTCGCTTCCTCTGTTTCAGCCGTGACACTAACCATCAACCCAAAACGGTCAATTAATTGGGGGCGCAATCCTCCTTCTTCGGGGTTCATCGTGCCAACTAAGGTAAACGAAACAGGCTTTTGCTGACTTTGCCCTTCTCGCTGCACCACCAGCACCCCAGTTGAAGTGACATCCAGAATAATATTGACAATATGGTCATCGAGCAAATTGACCTCATCAATATAAAGTAGTCCCCCATTCGCGTCTTCCAACAATCCAGCCTGGGGAACAGGCTTACTCTTCATCAACTCATCAATTTTCCAACCGCCCACCACTCGGTCTTCTGTGGCGTTAATTGGCAAAGTAACCGGGAGACACCCATACATCATTTGAGCAAACGCCCGGACTGCGGTAGATTTTCCCGTCCCGCGATGTCCACTCAGCAACACCCCACCAATGCGAGGGGCAATATACGCCAGTTCCAGCGCCAATTTAATCTGATGCTGACCGACAATCAGCGTGTAGGGCAATATCTGAATGGCTGATTTCTCAATCACGACGGTTTTTGGGGCGTTTCCTTCAATGTCCATTTCATTGTCACCTGCATCTGGGCTTCTCCGCCAAATTTCGTCAGTACCGCCCCCACTTCAGAATTCAATTTTATCGCCAGTTGTACTTCAAATTCATTGGGTTTGACCGCATCGCGCATTTGGTTGACACTGCGAACGACCTGTAAAGCGCATTTACGAGATAAAGCCAGACCATCTCCAAAAACGTTGTCTACAGCCTTTAGGGACTTTCTAGCAAGGCTTTCTCGTGTATCCTGATAGGGGCTTTCATCGTCAAGAGTGTCAGGGATTTCATCAACTTCAATGTAGATGTCAACTTGCTCCCCATCAACCTCACTCGTGCTTTTGATAATCGGCATGGTTATTATTTATTAGATTATAATCTCTTATATTTTGTAGCAAATTTTTGTTATTTTTAGCAATTTCATGCCTAAATTTAAGGAATTATATCGCCTTTTTTGTGTGAAATAATTAGAAAACGGTGCGTTACGCTACCCTACCCTACCCTACTCTTCGGGAACGCTGCGCGAACGGGAACGCTGCGCGAACGTTAACGCACCCTACCGTGACACAGCTAAATTTGTGGATTAGATTTGACCATTGAATCGGGCGCAAGTCTTTGCGCCCCTACGGTTTTGCGGCTAATGCTTAATTCATCAAATAAGGTGGGTCACGCCACTACCGTGACACAGCTAAAATGGTGGAAAAAATATTTTAAATCGGGCGCAAGCCTTGCGCCCCTACCGTTTCTTTTGCGTAATTCTAATCCATCCAATTAGGTGTGCCAAGTCATGACACCCTTTTTTGTTGGTTAATGCAAAAAGTGACGCATACCTGTAAGCACCATCACCAAACCCAATTCATTCGCCGCCTGAATCGAATCCTTATCGCGTAAACTTCCCCCAGGTTGTACGATCGCGTTTATTCCAGCATCAGCCGCCGTCCGTACTGAGTCATCAAAGGGGAAGAATCCATCACTGGCGAGAATACCCCCTTTCGCTTTTTCCCCAGCTTGTTCTAAGGCAATTTTCACCGCACCCACGCGATTCATTTGACCCGCACCAATTCCCAACGTGGTGCGATCGCCTGTGACGACAATGGCATTAGATTTAACGTGTTTACACACCTTCCAGGCAAATAATAATTCCTCTAATTGATCAGGTGTCGGTTGCTTTTCAGTCACAATTTGCCAGTCGTCGGGGCTATCTACCGCATCATCTGAGGCTTGTACCAGCAACCCGCCAGCAATAACCTTTACAGTTTGCTTGGGACCTTTTTGCAACTCAGGTAGCAGTAAAACTCTTAACTTCGATTTTTTCGCCAGAATCTCTTTGGCGTCGGGTTCGCACTCTGGCGCGACGACACATTCTAAGAAGGTTTGGGTTAACGCCCCGGCTGTCGATAGGTCAATCGGATGGTTCAAGGCGACAATACCGCCAAAGGCAGAAACGGGATCAGCATGTAAGGCTTTTTCGTAAGCTTCAAACAGCGTACCTGCCAACGCCACACCACAGGGATTGGTATGCTTAAGCACAGCAGCGGCGGGTAAATCCGTAAATTCAGTAATAATCCGCCGTGCGGCTTCTAAATCCACCAGGTTATTGTAACTGAGTTCTTTTCCTTGTACTTTAGTTGCAGCCGTCCAGCCTGTGGGAGTGGTTCCAGTTTGATACCAGGTTGCTGATTGATGAGGATTTTCCCCATAACGTAGGGATTGCAGTTGCTTTCCAGAGAGGACAAAATCCTGGGGAAGGGATGGGGCTTCCTGGGCTGCGTCGAGGGGTTCCTGGGTTCCGCCGAGGTAGGAAACGATCGCGCGATCGTAATCGCCTGTATGAGAAAATGCCTGTGTTGCACAAGATTGGCGGAATTCTAGAGACGGGTGATGCTCATGCTGGCGTAATTGTTCTAGATAGGTGTCATACTGACTGGGGTTACACAAAACGGTTAGATGGGCGTAATTCTTCGCTGACGCCCGTAGCATCGCCGGTCCACCAATATCGATATTCTCGATCGCCTCTGATAATGTCACATCGGGTTTCGCGATCGTCTCCTCAAAGGGATACAAGTTCACCACCACCAAATCAATGGGTAGAATCTGATGGGCTACCATTTGTTCCACATCCTCCGCCACATCGCGCCGTCCCAGAATACCACCATGAATCCGGGGATGCAGGGTTTTCACTCTACCCCCTAAAATTTCAGGAAATTCTGTATAATCAGATACTTTAGTTACAGGCAAGTCCGCCTCTTGCAGGGCTTTGGCGGTTCCCCCACTACTCATTAAGGCAAAGTCAAATTCTGTAACTAACTGACGGGCAAACTCAACCAGTCCAGTTTTATCCGATACACTCAGCAGGGCTAAACGTGCCATAACTCTTCTCAATCACAATCTTCTTTAGGATATCTGGGATTTGAGATGTTTCGTCATTGGTCATTGGTCATTGGTCATTGGTCATTGGTCATTGGTCATTGGTCATTGGTCATTGGTCATTGGTCATTGGTCATTGGTCATTGGTCATTGGTCATTGGTCATTGGTCATTGGTCATTCGTCATTCGTCATTTGTCATTCGTCATTTGCTCCCCCAGCTCCCCCAGCTCCCTCTGCTCCCCCAGCTCCCCCAGCTCCCTCTGCTCCCCCAGCTCCCCCAGCTCCCCCAGCTCCCCCAGCTCCCTCTGCTCACCCAGCTCCCCCAGCTCCCCCAGCTCCCCCAGCTCCCTCTGCTCCCCCAGCTCCCCCAGCTCCCCCAGCTCCCCCAGCTCCCCCAGCTCCCCCATCTTCCCCATCTTCCCCATCCCCCATCAAAAATCCCGTCCTCGCCAATTAGGGGGACGGGATTATTTTTGGGAAACTCAAAATTACGATGAAGCAATAGCGAGTTTTCCGGCTACAACTAATCCTTATAAGTCGGATTTTTGGATAGCTTGTGGTGGCAATTCTGTTGGGAGGATGTCACCAAATAACAATACCAACAATTTCTCTCCTCAATCTATATCCACCAGTCGGTTTAAGGCATCGGATGGAAAAGAAGATCCGGGAAAAAGCGGTTAAACTCAATCAAAATTCCGGCGGTAATGGTTAGCCAAACAGCAATTAACACCGGGGCTAAGGACAGATACTTGAGAAAATACTGCATCACACTTCTCCTGAACGTAATAGGTAAGGTAAGTCAATCAATTTGCCAATCTCTAGATTAGCGAGGGGATACGGGAACCTCATCCGCCTTGGCATATAATTTGCCAGAGAGGGCTTCTTGCACGGCGGCTAGGGGCCAAGCAAAACCAAAGAGCATTTTATTAATTGCCAAAGGCAGGTCGATGATAATTTCTTTTTCTTCGGGATTCTTTTCGCTTTGAATCGCTTGTAAATAGGCGCGACCAACCCAACCAATCCAGCCAGCCATGTACAAAAAGAGAATGCTAGGAATGAGAAAGTCGCCAGCTCGACTGAAGCGACCATCCGCAATCAAGTGGGGCAGTCCGTCATCACCGCAGAGGGCTTCGGAATAACGCTCAAAGCGTTTTTGCCCGGAATTGGGGTCATCGGTGGTTGCACGGGCGTTCTGCGCCCGTTGCTGAAACGCGGGTGATTCACTACAGGGTGTGAGTTGGTCAAAATCAGCCAAGGCTGGGGTGACAAAGCTAAACCAGAGGGTCACGGCGAAAAGTAGAGCCAACAATCGTCGCATAGAATTGTTTCCTTTTGTTACGAAATCAAAAGTTTTATGTACAAAACACAGAAACGATTTGTACACTCCAGCAATATTACTCTGAGAGGTTGAACCGAGTAAAGTTTATTTAATTAAAATGTAAATTGATTGTTTCAGGTGATGGGCGGATGGCTTGTGTTTTAGCCATAGAAACCAGTTGTGACGAAACCGCCGTGGCGGTGGTGCAGGATCGCATCTGTTGTAGTAATGTCGTGGCATCTCAGATTCCGGTGCATCAGCCTTATGGGGGGATTGTGCCGGAAGTGGCGTCGCGATCGCATCTGGAAATGATTAATAGGGCGATCGCGCAAGCCTTAACCGAAGCGAATCTGGGTTGGGAGGCGATTGATGGCATCGCGGCGACTTGTGCGCCCGGTTTGGTGGGTTCCCTGTTGATGGGGTTAACGGCGGCGAAAACCCTGGCGATGGTTCATGATAAGCCGTTTCTGGGAGTGCATCACTTAGAAGGGCATATTTATGCCACCTATCTGATTGAACCCGAACTCGAACCGCCGTTTTTATGTTTGCTGGTGTCTGGGGGTCATACCAGTTTAATTTATGTTAAGGATTGTGGCGTCTATGAAATGCTGGGTTCAACTCGTGATGATGCCGCAGGTGAGGCTTTTGATAAAGTAGCCCGATTGTTACACCTGGGTTATCCTGGAGGTCCGGCGATTGATCGGTTAGCCAAGGAAGGAAATCCTCACGCTTTTAAGTTACCGGAAGGAAGGGTATCTCGTCCCAGTGGCGGGTATCATCCTTATGATTCCAGTTTTAGTGGCTTGAAGACGGCTGTCTTACGGTTAGTGCAACAATTAGAACAAAAAGGGGATGAATTACCCGTTCCGGATATTGCGGCGTCGTTCCAGGAAACCGTGGCGCGATCGCTCACCAAACGGGCGGTGAATTGTGCGATCGATTATGGGTTAACCACAATTGCTGTCGGGGGTGGCGTGGCGGCAAATAGTGGCTTGAGACAGCACCTACAAGCGGCGGCGTCATCTCACAATTTGCGCGTTCTTTTCCCACCGATTAAATATTGTACCGATAACGCCGCCATGATTGGTTGTGCGGCGGCGGATCATCTGAATCGGGGACATACCTCTCCTTTAACCATTGGTGTGCAGTCACGGCTACCGATTACCAAGGTGATGGAATTGTATCCACAGTCAACAGGCGATTAGGACAAAGGAAGGTGCTGAAACCTTGACCAGTCAATGTTTCCGTTATTTTGTTCTGGGGGGAACTTCAGTTTAACTAACTGCGAAACCGTCGTACTGGCGAAGGAAAGGTGAATGGTAGGCTAGGACAATATCTGTTTTAGGAATGCCGGATTCAATAAGTTCATTAGCTACGCCGACTTCTGTACCATCATACTGAATCCAAAGTTTCTCTCCTTTAATATCAATATGAATCAGGGCGCCGTATACACGTTTTTTTTGAAGCCATCCAGTGCGTAAAACTTGATAATGATCTCGATCTTGATCGAACAAAACATCCATCTCGATTTCACCATAGGCAGGTTTGATTTGGCTATGGGCAATTAGGATGTCTTGAACAATCTGTCGATATTGGCTCACTTTATCCATTGCACAATCTTCGACTTTCTGTTCTTCAGTTATATTAAGAGTTGACGGATTTGATCTGCCAGGGTTTGGCTAGCGCTATCCGCTGTTACCAATTCGATTTGTTCAGCACTGCTAGCACCTAATCCTAGTTCTACGGCTCGTTGAATTTGCTCTAACTGCCAAATTGAACCACTAGAAACGGCGTCAGTTGTGCCAAGCGATCGCAAGATGGCAATGGCGACAGCATCAACCGCCACGCGATCGGTTCCCGCTAGCATTACCTCAGCTTTTACCTTCTTCCCAGAGGCGGGTCCACCATTGACAAAAGCGTCTACCCCATCTAATAGAATCAGCGCGGGTTTGTAGGCTTGGTTAATTTCAGCAATCATGACTCGTTGGTGAGGGGAAGAATGTAAATCCTGCATATAATTAAACGAATCCCCCGGCACATATTTGGCAACCATTCCCACGGAATTCTTCAGCGACAGGGTAAAATGACCGCCAAAACGATGAGTTTTCAAGCAACAGGTATTAATAATCGCCCCAGCATCTAAAATCGGACGAGCAAAGGCAAAGCCTTTTTGCCAGTGGGTTCCCTCGGCGGCAATATACTGCCATTGATCGGCATCCATCTCATCAAAAACAATCGTTTCCAAGCCATAGCGATCTGCCAATTGAAACACCTGTTTTTGTTCCATAGCTTGACGAGTATCTGCCATCCCAGAGCGATCGCCTATCGTAATTCCTTGGCTTCCAGCAGTCTGTAACTCTTGCACCAGCGCCTCTAGGAGTTGCTTATCTGTTGCGGCTGGGGCGGGATCTCCGGTGTTATAGTTGGGCTTAAGGAATATAGTGCGATCGGAAAGTCCTTCAGGTTGTAACAAATCCAGTGCTTTCTGAGTTCCTGCTACTCGGTCATCAGTACGCACCAGAACCACTTTACTCACATTACCGGATGGAGACTGAGCGATGGGGGCGGGTGTGGTGGTGGGAACGGTTGCATCAACGGCTGCATCAGGTGTTGACGAGGTGGAATTCCCGGTTTTGCAAGCTGAAGGTAGAATTGAGGTTCCCGCAGCGAGTGCGGCTAAACGCAGAACACGGCGTCGTTTGTATTTGCGAGTGGAGTGATTGGGTTGCATGGTGGCTTAAGTTTAAAAACAACAGTTCTGAATTAAATTGGCTCAGAGCTAAAACCTGTTGATATCTTGTACCATTTTAAATCAGTCCGCACATTCGCCAAGAACTCAAGTTCTTGGCTAACAGCTTAAGTCCACTAAAGTGGACTGAAACTTGTGTATCAGGTCTACCTAAACTATTATTAGTATCGTCTATTTTGCCATTTTTATACTTTACTTATTTCATCGATTTTTTACCCTCTGCTTTGCCTTCGCCACAATGTAATTATTCAACCGTACATGATATTTTACAGTCGTCTTTAGACGACTTTCGCTTTTAGTCTTGGGTTTTAATCCAAGGCAATTGGTGCGATCCTATACCCAATTTAAATGCGTGATAGCTTACCAGATTTGGCTTGCAGGATCAGTTTCAAAATGGTCTTGTACGAAATAGTTTCATTGTAATACTCGCATAATGATTTCCACAGGTTTGGATGTGGATTTGCCTGTGGGTGTTTAATCTGGACTTGCCGAAATGCAGCCAGCAAACTCAGATTTTCTTCTTCTTTTAAGGTAGCTACAGCAAATAAACTGGAACGACTGATTCCTGCACCACAGACAATTAGCACAGTTTTACTCTTGGCTTTTTCCTGGCGAACAAACTCAACACCTGCTTTTAGCTGTTCAAAAGCCAGCGGTTGACCATCTTCAATGGGAATATAATGGGATATAATGTTAGGCTGTTGTACCTCTTCAGCTAGGTGTAACATTGCACCAATTTGGTGATGCTGGAGCAAGTCATAATCTAGACTTTCTCTATAGTTGCCTATGTATAACCACGGTCTAATACAATACATTTTTTCTTTTAATTTAAACGATAGGTCTATTTTAATCTACCTATTGTAGATGTACAACATTGCCCATTGGCATCAATTTAAGTCATAAACCCCTCACCCCCAGCCCCTCTCCCACTCAGGGGAGAGGGGAGCAAGAAAGGTGTTACAGCAGATTGCAGGTAAATGAATTATACCTACATAGTGATACTAATTGATTAGGGAAAAATACTATAACTCACGAACTTACAACGAGGCTGTATATTTCAAATATAGCCAGCTACATCTTTTATCATTAATCGTTCCGGTTCCCCTTCTCCTGTGCAACAAAAGCGAAGCATCCTCTGTCCTCCCCCGTGCAAAAAACGCGAAGCATCCTCTGTCCTCCCCCCTCTTGTAGGGGGGAACGAGGGGGGTGAGAGAAGGGGTTAGGGGATGAGGGTGAAATACTTGCCAGCATTAGTTCTCACCTTAAATGAACACGGATGGACATTGTCGTGCCCTGACAGGTAGCGCCGTTGCCGCAAATTTACGTAAATTCTCAATCTAATGGTACGAAAAATCAGATCACAAATCGGGTTCAATACCTGCGGCTCGCAATTGTTCGGCTAATCGCTCTGCTTTTTTACGTTCCTGTTCGAGTTGTTCTTCTGCAACAATCGCCCGGTTTTGAGCAGCTTGTAACTGTCGCTGTACCTCTAGATAATCAGCAAACAGTTGACCGTCAGGGCGGTAAATCACTAATGTTTCTTCAGTGAGTTCAAAGCGAATTCCCAACCGAGGGGAAACCCAACCATTCATCTGCTCAATGACATCGAGCCACGATTCTGAGCGACTCCATCCCATTAAGCGGTTTTTATGGGGATCGTAGAGATAGTATTCTTCGACTCCATAGCGATCGTAAAATAACAACTTCCGGTTCATTTCCTTTCGCCTGTTTCCTGGAGAAAGAATTTCAAACACAACCTGGGGCGCAATATCATTTTCTTGCCACTGCTGATAAGATCCTCTATATCCTTTCGGTACGCCAAACACGACCATCACATCTGGAGCTTGGCGTAATTTGTTATTCCCTTCCTCTGGATACCAAAGTAAGTCTCCCGCCACAAAAACAGTATTATCTGAGGCAAATAGCCAAGCCAAGTTATAATAAATGACGGTAATCCAGCGGAATTGAATTGTATTATCTGCCATCGGTTTTCCGTCACTATCGGGATAAATGATTTCGTGATCGGTTTGGTATACCAGTTGTGTTGTCATAGTTGCTGTTAAATCAACTGTACTACTGTTTCTTTGATGGTTATTTTTCCATTATATTTTGTCTTACCTTCACCCCAATCTTAAAAAACCGACCCTTATTAGCTGGGGATGAGAAAGTTGTTCCCAAATGTGCCATCAGATTCGGGTAATTGAGTATGGTCAGGTAGGGTTTTGGTAAAGGTTGGTGGGTTAGCTGTGGAAGTCATCGGAACCTGGGGATAACAGCTCTAACTGTATCTTAGTCTTAATAGCTGAGTTTCTCACTAGAATATTGAACCTAGAAGCGATCCTAATCCAAGTCCTAACCAAGATGTTCCTAGTAAAATTAGAAAGGTGTGAAACTTGCTGAAGGATTCTCGTAACTTCTCCCTAGCCCAATCCCCAGCCCCAGCCATAGTCACAGTCATAGTCACAGCCCCAGCCAAACCCACATCCACACCCCCAACCGCCACACCCACACCCACAGCCCCAACCCAAGCCACAGCCCAAGCCGCAGCCCCAGCCACACCCCCAACCGCCACAGCCCCAGCCACAGTCACAGCCACAGCCGCAGCCGCAGCCCCAGCCATAGCCATAATCCAAGGTTCAGGCTCAACCTCAGCCTCAACCATAACCAAGAAAAAGCCTATCACTAGGTAGTATCCTGCTATTACCGTCAGCCTAACCCACGGAATAGTTTTGGCTTTTCGAGTGTTTGCTGTTCTAAAAGGTTGCCTAGAAGTCTGATTAGCTGAAGGATGAAAAAACTCTTGCTCGTGAACTGGAGGCGGAGTTAAAACTGTTGGAATTTCCAGCAACTTCAACCAAGCCGGCATTGACTGGGGACGCTTTTTTGGTTCTAATTCCATCCCTTTGAGAATTGCCCGATTCACCTGCTTACTAATCCCTGGAACAATTCGCCGAGGTTCAATCAAGGGTTCCTTATAAAGCTTGCGATCCAAACCCTTAGTAGGACGTTGACCTGTCAGTGTATAATACAGCGTTGCCGCTAAACAATAAACATCGACATTTGGCTCCCGACTTCCCCGGTGTACCTGCTCATAAGGCGCAAATCCCTCATTACCAACTGCTCCTGTTGAAGTGTATGTCGAGGGAACCAATTCCTTAGCAATACCAAAATCAATTAAAACCGCTTTGCCATTTTGCCGTAATATAATATTTCCTGGATGAGCATCTCGATGAGTCAATCCGGCTTGATGCACTACAGTTAAAGCTTCCCCAATTTGGCGAATATATCTCACCGCTTCCGCTTCAGGTATCGCTCCCCTGCGCCTGACTAACTCAAACAAATTTTCCCCCTCGACAAAATTCATCACCAAGCAGGAAATTATCCCTTCTTGAAACAAGTCATGCACTCCGACAATAGAGGGATGCGGATCTCTGGATAGTCGGGCTAATATCTGTGCTTCTTCTATAAATCGAGCCACATACTTGTGATAATCTGGCTCGTATTGAAGATACTCATTAGGCGTTTTAATGACAACATAATGATTGAGGGATACGTGCCGCGCCTTATAAGTGATTCCGAAACCACCTTGTCCCAGAACTTCTTGAATCACATATTTACCGCCTTGTAATTGTTGCCCTGTTGCCCAAACCATAGCTATTTTGAAATAATTCTAGAATTGTCTATGGCGAAATCGTCGATGATGGAGTAGGAGACGTGGGTGACTGAGGCTTTAATCGATCCATCCAGTCTGACAAGGGTCCAAAGAATGCCACAATTACACCTAGCATCGTTACAATCAACCCCGCGATCGCAAGTTTTTGCTCTAAGGTTAATCCTCTCTTCGCAGGCGGTGGTGTGGGTGCAGGGGGAGAGGCTTCACTGATCAACCCCAGAGAATCTAACCATTCTCGCATCGACTGGGGGCGCTGCTTCGGTTCTAACCCCATACCCTGGAGAATCAGCCGATTTGTGCGATCGCTAATCTGATCGTTATACTTTTTTGGTGGTTCTAACTGCTCACGGTCTAGCTTACGCTTAATCGCACTCACAGGTTTGTGTCCGGTTAACAGTTCATACAATGTCGCCGCTAAGGAATAAACATCTGTATATTCTCCCGGTTTCTCAGCCAGTCGGGAATACAGTTCCATTGGCGCAAACCCGTCTGAGGCTTCTTTTGTCCGTACTGAAGTTACCTCGCAGTCAAACTCCAGCGCTAAATCAAAATCAATTAAAACAGCTTCCGCTTTTCCATCACGAACATGGACAATAATATTGCCCGGTTTCACATCCCGATGAATCAAACCATCCCGATGCACCTCAATCAGCGCCTCACCAATTTGCTGAATATAATTGAGGGCTTCGGCTTCTGGGAGCATTTTCTGGGCGCGGTAGGCTAAACTCACCCCATCCACATAATCCATGACAATGCACCACCGTTTCCCCTGTTTAAAAAGTTCTCGGACTTTGACAATATGAGGATGATTACAACCTCTGAGTTTTACCGCTTCCTGACAAAACTTAGTTTCTAGTCGATTTTGTTCTTGTGGGGTGAGGGAATTGAGGAGTGCATCATTTAAGGTTTTGATTACCCAGCGACAATCGTCTCCATCCTTTACCAGATAGGTAATCCCCAAACGCCCTTGTCCCAGTTGTCTCTCTAAGATGTACTTACCGTTATAAAGCGCATCCCCTGTCGCCCAAACCATGGTGTGCCATTCTCAAAACTTAGGTTAATTTTGACACAGTATATCGGAGACTGTAGGGGCGCACCGACGTGCAACTTAAGCTCAATCCCTCACCCACGCCAGCCCTCACCCCCAGCCCCTCTCCATCCCCCCTAACCCCCCTTTGAAAGGGGGGAATTGGGAGAGGGGAGCAAGAGGGGAGCAAGAGGGGAGCAAGAGAATCCGGTTCCCCTTCTCCCGTGCAACAAAAGCGAAGCATCCTCTGTCCTCCCCCCTCTTGTCGTGTGAGCATCTTGCTCACAATCTAAAACACCACTGAAACCCGAAAACATAAAGGTGTCGAGAACGATTAAAGGTTCAGTGCAAGATTTCAGTCAGCTATTCAGTGATATTAGAAATGATTACGATTTGCTTGATTCTACTCCTCTAAAATCTCAACCAAATCCTCAATCATCACATCAAACGTGCGAGCTAACTTATAGAGGGCAGTATAATCGACCATTGACATTCCAGGACGACGGGCATAACTTCTCACCGTACTGTAAATTACACCAGAACGGTCGGACACTTCCTTCAACGTCCATCCCTTCTCTTGTGCAAGTTCTCGAATCTTTAGCCTAACTAACCCCATCCTTGACAAATGATGCAGTTGCATCGTTTAATGAGAGAACCTGAAAAAGCGATCGCTCTTTCTGTCTCGCAAACTTAAGAGCGATCGCACCAATGCCCCATTAAATGGGAAGTATCTTCTATGTTATCAACACATACCACAAAAACGCCCACCTTTGAAGCATCAAAACTAAATTACAAATCCTCCACCCGTCACCCCCTGGCACGATTTGTCACTGTAGAGACAGTTTCCTTGCTGTTTAACCGCTCTCCCGACGAGATTTATCGCATCGAATGCTGGCAAAATATTGTTTATGTTCACGGTAAAGGGTTGAGCCGATTCGTCAGCTACGCAGACTTTCCACCCATCCTGGAAGCCGAACCTCCCACCCCTCAAGATATGGTGCGTTGGCGCAAGCGCTGGAAATCTCCAATTGCCCCAGAATTTTGGACAACATTCTATAGATATCAGTTCAACCGAGCAACGAGTGAATCGCAGTTGCTAGCGTGGGGACAATTCGTTGGCATTGTCAAAGGGTTGCTATCAACAGCCGCCTTGCAACACCTGCGCCAAGTCTACCAGCTAGAACAATATTGGTGGCGTCACTTTTGACGGCTGAATCTGGCTCAACTTAAGGAGAACAAAACTATGATAGATCAACGTGCGATCGCGTCAACCTTAACCCTTCCCCCCCTGGAAAATGGCGATAAACTCACCCGCATTGAATTTGAGCGCCGCTACCATGCTATGCCCCAGGTAAAAAAAGCGGAATTAATCGAAGGAATCGTTTATATGGCATCACCGTTACGCCTCAGAAAACATGGAGAACCCCATGCTCGAAGCATGACATGGTTGGGTAATTACTGGGCAGCAACTCCCGGAGTCGGATTAGCAGACAATACAACGGTACGCCTGGATACTGATAACGAACCCCAACCCGATGCGTTATTAAGAATTGAGAGAGGAGGACAATCCTACATCAGCGATGACGATTATGTCGAAGGTGCGCCAGAATTGATTGTAGAAATTGCCGCCAGTACCGCCTCCATCGATTTACATGACAAACTTAATGTTTACCGCCGTAATCAGGTACAAGAGTATTTAGTGTGGCGAGTGTACGATCAGCAATTCGATTGGTTTAGGTTACAAGAGGGTGACTATATCCAGCTAGAACCCAATGAAAATGGTATTATTTGTAGTGAAATCTTTCCTGGCTTGTGGTTAAAACAATCTGCCTTACTCGCTGGAGATTTAGCCAAGGTATTGGAGATTGTCCAACAAGGCATAGCCACAACAGAACATCAGATGTTTGTTAAGTCCTTATCGAGGGAGTAATCATGGGACGAAAAGCGAAACTAAAACAACTTCGACGCCAAAGCCAAGCACAAAAACAGTCGTCAACGTCAACACAACCGGACGACTTTGAGTCAACCCAATTCGTGCAACAACTTCAAGGTGAAGGCTATAAGCTTGATCAAGCGCAGCATTCTCCAGACGTGCCATTGCCAAAGCCGTTAAAAAAACCCAATCCCCAGTTATAACTATTTACAGCCAAACTGTAGGGTGCGTTAGCAAAGCGTAACGCACCAATCAATCCTTAACATAGCCGTACCAAGACTATTTACAGCCAAACTGTAGGGTGCGTTAGCAAAGCGTAACGCACCAATCAATACTTAACATAGTAGTACCAAGACAGGTTAAAATCTCAAGAGGACTTACAGAGGAAGCTGTGCTGTTTCCAACCAATCAAAAATTCGGTCTAATTGCTCTAATGAAATGAGTCCATATTGCCACAACGTCATTGGTAATAAATTAGGACTCTCTTCCTGATGGCGTAAGGCTAAAGAAATAGCTGACGATGGAATCGCCAAATCCTCTCGTAAAAAGTGAATAAACTTGTCAAGTGCTGCGGATTTCATGGTTCTGGGTATGGGATACTGGAGATGGTTAGTAGTAAGGTACACTTAACGGGGATCAAAAAACCTCACCCATTAGAGTTATTCTAGTGCCGCATGATAGTACCGTAGTATGGGCATTACTCACTAACCTTAAGTCAGTACCATTGCCTTAACTTCCATACAACCGTTCACCCGTTCCCGGCAGAAGTGTCAGCATTCTCGGATTAATACGCTCTCCCACAGTGACTTCAATATCACCATCCCATTCCTCAATCGAGAGAACCTGATTATTGGCTCCTTCATAATCAAAATAGCGACAACGTTCTGCTGTGCGGTGCAACGTTGTTCCTGTGCGCGTCATGTCCGCCACACCAGATTCTACACAGCGATAGATGTTACCGTCAAAGGTTAGCTGCTTAGGCGGTTCTCCACTCATCTCTAACTGCTGCGTTGGCTCTAACAATGCCACTTCTACTCGGTCATCTTCATCTACAGAAAGCCAACAAATACGCTCTCCATCTTGCAGTAAATACTCGTACCAAGCATAGTCGCCAACATTGTAAGTCAGTTTTCCCTCCACTACCCAATCTGTCCCCATGTACTGGACAATATCACCAACTTCCAGAGTAAAAACGGTACGTTCTTCTAGGGGTAAACGCCCACGTTCACCTAGTCCTGATAACTGTCCCCGTTGCTGAAGGACTAGCAAAACAACAGCCGTAGCAATAATTACAATAATTCCAATCCAAACAAATACCATTAGCTAACTTATGACTGACTACTTATGGAGAAGGGCGGGTTTTGTTGAACAGTTATTTCATCAATAGCTGACTGTAGTTCCTAAACCCGCCCCTACACGACAAAGGGCAGGTTTTGTTGAACCGTTATCGGTTAGCTAGGGCGGGTTTTGTGGAACAGTTATTTCACCAATAGCTGACTGTAGTTCCTAAACCCGCCCCTACAATTGTGGCTGAACCCGCCCCTACAATTGACTAATGATTAATAGGCTGTCCAACGAGGGTCAGATTGATACCGCACAATCACGGGATGAGAGAGGCGATTTACCTCCACATTGCCTAATTGGACATCCCCAGGCAACTCAAATAAATGATGCAAAATCGGCTCAGTCAGATAGCGCGTTGACACCGATAAGGTCAGCCTATCTGCTTGAATCGATTGCCGCGACGCCAAGACAAAACCCCAAGGTCCGAAGCTGGGAACGTTCGCCACATAAGGATGAGTTGATAATCCCACATCCGATAGGGTTGCCACAATACAGCTTAGAACATCTGGGGCAAAAAAAGGACTCGAGGCTTGGGTGACAAAAACGCCATTCTCTGCCAGTCGCGGTAACAAACGCTGGTAAAACCCTTCTGCATACAGCTTGGCAAGCACTTCTCGGTCAGGGTCAGGAAAATCGGCGATAATTACATCAAAGGTGTCATTTAAGGCGGGTGCTGTAACAAAAGCATCGGCGTTAATCACCTGAACACGCGAATCAGTTAATGCTCCCCCATTTAACCGCACCAACTGAGGATGAGACTGGGCTAACTTGACTACTTCGGCATCTAACTCAATCAGCACCACTTGTTCCACGTCTTGCCACTTCAGCACTTCCCGCACCGCCATCCCATCTCCTGCACCCATGACTAGCACATGACGCCTGTTCTGACTGGCACTCATCGCCGGATGTACCAAGGCTTCATGGTAGCGGTATTCATCCAGGGTAGATAGTTGCAAATCCCCATCCAAGAACAATCGCAAATCTTGTCCCCGGCGCGTCAAGACAATCCGTTGATAGGGGGATTGAATCCGGGTAATCACAGGAGCTTGATACAAGGTATTTTCCAGCCGATTACTGATGGGAATTGCGGCGGGTGCGGATAATGTCAGAATAACGCCTAAACTTAAGCCCAGATATCCCCAACGGCGCAGCCGAGGAAACTGCTGTCCAATAGCAAACACCATAAAGGCGGGTAATGCGCCCAGCACAAAAGCGGCGGGAAATAAGCCAATTAACGGTAATAGCAATACGGGAAACAGCAACGAACCCAACAACGCCCCGACATAATCCAGCGCCAAAACCCCAGCCAGCGCCTCCCGCACGCCCTCCTCCAATTCCAGCACTCGCGTCAGTAGGGGAACTTCTAAACCCGCTAAAATGCCCAGTAATATAGTGACCAGGAATAATCCCAACCAGAGGAAACCATTGACGACAAATAGGGCAAATAGTCCTAAGGGTAATAATGCCGTCAGGGGAGCCATTAGCAGTTCAACTTGAAGAAATGCCACCAGAAGTTGGCGTTGTTGGAGCCAAGGAGGGGACTTTGGCGCGATAAATTGACTTAAGTAAGAGCCAATTCCCATGGCTGCCAAAAAGCCGCCGATAGCTACTCCAAAAGACAGCGCTTGATTGCCCACTAAATAGCTAGCCAGGGTTCCTAGCAACAGTTCAACCGCCAGCCCACAGCTAGAGGAAACCGCCGCCGCCGCCAAAAGTAGCCGACGTTGCAGCCGATTTAATGATGAAACCGGGGGTTGAGTGACGGGTTCAACATTGGAGTTGTCTGTTGAGACTCCCTGATGTGCCATGAATTTTTAGTTATGAGCAGTTATCAGTTATCAGTTATCAGGAGATGGGGGAGATGAGGGAGATGGGGGAGAGATTTCCCAATAAACGAATGACGAATGACAAATGACGAATGACGAATGACGAATGACGAATGACAAATGACAAATGACAAATGACGAATGACAAATGACGAATCCCTATTTTCCTGCACTCGGACCGCCGCCACGAAATCCGCCATAAGACGACCGATTGGGTAAAAGAATCCAGGTTCCTCCCCGATATTGACCCGATAATCCTGTTCCATGTCGGGGCCAATAGTTGTCCTGTTTATCGGCTCGTAGGACAAGGGCAGAACGCTGGGTATATCCGGCTGTAATTGTCAAGAGGGCAATTATAAGCGCAGCCCCGGCAAAAATTTTAGTTAACATGGGTTAAACTCCTAGGATGAACAGAGTTTTGAGTTCTCTACTCAGACAATGAACGAGTGCTTGATTAGGGGTGTTTATCTTGGGGATAATCCGATAAAGGAGATGGGCTAATGTGGACAACCTCCACGGGAACCAGAGTGCGGTTGCGATCGCGCACCGTCAGTTTGGTCTGATCCACGGGTGCATCTGGTATCACATCCACATGAAACCCGTAGGAACTGCGAGGATCTAAGATGAAAAAACATTGGAGTTGATGCCTCTTGGTATCTTCTGTTCCCAAGATGAAATGCATAGGTAAAGTATTGGCATAGACTTGCTCCCCATAGGAATCATTAATCACCAGACGGGCGTTTAGCTGTCGGGGTGAGGTTTCGTCAGCTTTAACATTGATCTTGACCCGCACGAGTTGATCAGCCCCTCCCACCGTAGCGCGTCCACTGGGATCGCTATCTTGAATTGTTTTCGCGATCGCGGTTTTCCCTGAGACGGGTGTGGCAAGAATGGCGATAATCCCCAAAATTGTCGAACCGATTAAACCTGACCACAAATAGCGGGTATCAACAACCCCATTTTCCACCGTCACCTTAAATTCCACGGGTTGTTGGAGTTCTTGTCCAGAGGTGTTACCATACTCCAACATGGCAATTGCCACGGTTATTTGCTCATTTTTCTTTGCCTGAACGTCGAGTCCTCCCTGCAAATCCGATTCCGACCAACTTCCTGACTCTCCATCCTCGTACCACGTCCCCGACTCACTCCAGGCTTCCTTCATCGCAGAGGCGATCACGTCTCCATTTTGGTCAAGAATTTGAATTTCGTAGATCACCCAGGTATTGCTTGGCAGTAATGCTCTCACATCAATCCGCAACGCACCAATAAGTTGAGGTTCGAGTTGAGTCGATTCCAGTTGCACCGATTCCTCTGGTTCAACGGATACTGTTTCTGATGTCAGCCTTTTATAGAAGAACTGAGACCCCATTAATGCCAGTAGCACTAATCCTGCTGCTCCCAAAGCGATGTAAGACCAGGGATCGATAAAACGACTCGTTTGCTGAGTTTTGGTAGTAACTGGCATTGGCTTGAAGTTCAAATTCAATCTTTTCGGTAACTGAAACACATCGTCTCAGTCCATTGCTGCTTCTGTTTAATCCGAGAAATTAGCTAGTAAGTACCTGGATATAAAGTGTGTTGGGCTGAGTTAAGAATTGTAAAAAACCTCAATTCCTTGTTCCTGTTCCCTGCTCGTGAGTTTCCTGATCTCAACCGTTAACGTTAATGAAAATCCGACTACTTAGTACAATTTTATCGTTAGGACTGATTACCGAACCCGAATCCGGATTCCCGAAGAGCGATTAATCACATTTGAGCCTCGGATGCGGACTCTACCTGACCGAACTCGGCGTCTGGTAGACCGGGGTGTATCAATAATCACAGGATCAACCAGGACAGAATCGGAAATAGTGGAATCGATAATCGTGGGGTTAATTAGTGTAGAATCACGAATGGTTCCCCGAATCGGCTCTTTATATCGATAATCGTCGCGATCGCGATAATTGCGATAGGATGAACCCCCAGAGGAGAAGGCACAAGGTCGCCCTGTGACCGGATTAACTGGCACCGGTGCTGGGATGGGGCTACCATAAATTACCGAAGAACAGCGCGATGATTGAATTGGTCTAGCGTCTACAGCGCTATCCCCCACTATCATCCAAACCACTCCCACAGTTAAAGGCGTGAGCATGATGTTCAGCCAATGGCGTTGCAGGAGAGAAAATTTCAGCATCGTTTCACCTCAAAATATGTTACGTAGCAAGTCAGCGATTTAGTGAAGCGCAAAATTTGATCCCTTATCCGGCGATCCTTTCCTCTTATCAGTGTACCTATTTAAATGAATACGGTTGTCAGTCCCACCCTTGAAGGGAATATCAGGCTGACCCCTTAGTTCCTTAGCGCTTTAATTCCGGCGGATTTTCGTGTACTTTCAAGATACAAGCCTAAAGTCAGCTCCAACTTCACCCAATGGCACTAACTTAGTGTCTCGATAATGATGTCAAGTTTTTGACCAATGACCAATGACCAATGACAAAGAACAGTTCCGCGTCGAATACCAAGCCGGAAAAGCTACCTTTGAGCGGGGTGACTATCGCGCTGCGGTGAAGCATCTCGAAAAAGCCTGCGCCCTGATCAACCGCAATTCTCGCGTCGGGGGAGAGGCGCAAATGTGGCTAGTTACAGCCTATGAAGCCGCCGGACAACAAACGGAAGCGATCGCCCTCGGTCAGCAATTGACGAAGCATCCTGACTTGGAGATTCGCAAACAGTCCACAGGCTTACTTTACATCCTCCAAGCCCCCCAACTCAAGCGACCTGAAGAATGGATGACCAAGATTCCCGATTTAGGTGCTATTTCTGAAAGTGATCCTAGAGATCGCCGGGGTAGTGGGGTGACAAGAAGCAATCCCAGTTGGAAAAAGTCAATTGAACCGGAGGCGATCGATCTGAGTACGGTTAATACCAAAGATAATCAATTTATCTGGGTGGCTCTGGTTGTTATTGCTGCATTAGTGGGTGGACTTATCTGGTGGGGAGTGTGACATCCCTGAAGGGATGACAAGGGACTTGAAGGATAGGTAGGGTGTGGGGTGTAGGGGATAGGGTGTCGGGAAGATAAACGATTCAATCGCCTCCTCTTGCTTTCTTGCTCCCCTCTCCCTTGGTGGGAGAGGGGCTGGGGGTGAGGGGGTTTTGGCTTAAGTTGACACGGATGGATTGCTCCTGGGGGGTTAGATTTGCCCAATTCGCTCACCAAGGACTACCAATCATCGTAAACGCTGACCAAAAATAGGGATGAGATAAGTCTTTATCCCCTATTTCTGCTAACTCTGGGGGTAACGTAATACTCTCCCCACTCCCCAATAATTTCCCCTCTTCTAACCGCACTTCTCCCCGAATCATCGCCAGTTGCGCCTGTCGCAGCGCTTCTGATTTAATCGGTGCTGTCTCTAACTGACGGTAAAATTCAGTCATTAATCCCAATGTCGCTTCATCACTGACATACCAGAGACTTCCCAGCGCCGATTTTACCCCAGCCTGTACCGCTAACCCGGCAAAGCCTAATTCAGCTTCCTCATCCCCCACGGCGGTGCGACAAGCACTCAGAACTAATAATTCTACTGTGGGTTCATACAACTTTAACTCACGCAGTTGATCAAGGCGTAGTTTAGTATCCCATAGCTGAATATAAGAGTTTTCCGGGCGTCCCGATTTAAATTCACCATGAGTGGCTAAGTGGACAATCCCAAAGGGTTGTAGTTGACGTTGGGTTTTTAGGTTCTCCAGGGTAAACTCTTGGTTAAGAAAAGATTCTCCTTGCCATATTTCTTGAGTAATCGCGGCTAATTCAACCGGGACAGCTTTTAAGGGGTTGGCGTCGGTAAATTCGGAGGCTCCCATTGCCAAAACCTCGAAGTCGTTAATATCGCGATAGCGAGTATCGGTTAAGCTGATACTGGGCATTAAACCCGCACTGTATTTTTCAATCAGGAATTGTTCGCCATCGTGGAGAGCTAATAAGGGAATGGAACGCAATCCTCCATCCATGATAAAGCTGAGATTTTGGATGCCTTGGGTTTGTAATTGGTCTTCAATTGGGGCAATTATCCATTGATACAGTTGTTGGGCTGGGGATAAATAACTATCGGTATTACGGGTAATTGGATTAGTAATCGCACGGCGTAATTTCTGGGCTTGTGCTAGAACATTAGCGCGAGTTGCACCGGGAATGGGCATAAAAATAGGTTCCCCGGTTGGTGTGACGACAACTAATTGCAGTTGGTCATTATCTTGGGGAATGGGATTAGTTAAAGAACCGGAGTCTGGAGTGAGTCGGGTGGGGTAAAAGACGGTATAAATCAGGGCGGGTTTTTGACCTGTGGCGGATTCAATATTGCTCAAGGTTATCCGAATTTGCCCTAGTGTGTTAATGGACGGATTAAAAAATCCTAGATATTCCTCAAATTCACGGGTAAATAATTCTTCTAAGGGAAAACCACGACTATTCAGTGTGACGGTTAGGGATGAAGGAGGATCAGCTTGGGGTAATAAGTCTTGGAATTGTTGCAGAAAGTCGAGAGCGGTAATAATTGAAATAGTGCCTTGGGTATAGGGACCCGGAAAGGATTGGAAGGGTAAGATTGAGTTATTAGCGCTGGTTGTTAAGGCTCCCGCCGTACCGTTTATCGTAGCATCACCGACATCAAAAGAAATTCCTCTGGCTCCACCATCGTGGCGAATAGTAATCGTTCCTTCACCCGCACCACCCGCCGTAGAAATGCTGGCAATGATGTTATTTTGGTCGGTAAATGTGCCAGTAGCTTGGAAGAATTGTTCTGTGGTAATGTCAACGGTTCCGCCTATTCCCTCTGTACCCCCTTGGGCGTTAATTAGGGTAACTTGAATCCCATTTTCGGGGTCTAACTTGACAGTTCCGCCATTTCCTGATATTGAACTGGTATCAATTTCTTGGGTAATGATGCGATCGCGTGCTGTAACGGTAACGTCTCCACCCCCTGTTTCTCCCGTCGCGATTAAGTCGCCGCTTTCCACTGCACCTGTTTGACTTTCCAGGCTAATATTACCGCCACTACTCGTGGTACTTGCAGCGTCGAGGGTTCCCGTCAATAGGTTATTCTCCGCCATCAGGGAAATATTACCGCCTGCGCCAATGGTGGAAGAGGAATCTAGAGTGGCTGCGATCGCGTCGATGGTATTTCCGGTTATAGTAATCGTACCGCCATCGGTATCTATGGGAGATTGGAGTGCGATCGCGCCCGCTCGTAGTTGCGCTTTAGCGCCGGTCACGCTCAAATCACCGCCTCTAGTGGAGATAGCGTTATTTAAGCTGAAACCCTCTGCGAAGGTAAGAGAAAGACTTCCTCCCTCGGTGTTGATACTCTCATCTGAGGAGAAAACCAAATTACTCAGAGGATTAATATTTCCCGCGACAATATCCGCACCGCCGATAGAAAGGGTTTCGGGGAGGGTAATTTCTCCCGAAGTATTCAGAGTTAGACTATCGCCACCCTTGTCAGTCGAACCGAATCGTATCGCGTCACTAATTGTGATCTGATTTCCAGCCGAGAGGTCAATTTTGCCACCACTCCCATTAGTGGAACTCGAATCAATTTCACTGGCGTTAATCTCGTCAGCCGCGTCAAGAACTATCGCGCCACTTGTGCCATTTTCCGAGGATGAGTTAAGGGTTCCGGCGCTAGTATCAATACTTCCATTACTGCTGGTAATTGTAATATCCCCCCCAAACCCTTCGCCAAAGCTTACACCTGCAAAGATACCTGCTTCGGCGATAATATCTCCACCTGCTTTAAAGGTAATATTTCCGCCACTCCCTGTACCTGTGTCAGTTGCGGCTAAACCTATGATACTTCCTGTTGCTTCTATCTTGAGAGAAGCTCCGGTGTAATCCCCGAATTCCACATCTCCATTAGCACTAATAATTGGGTCATTGATACTTCTAAACGTTCCAGGTTCTCCAGCTAAATTAAGTATTGAAAAGCCACCCCCACTAGCAAAGTGAGCATCGCCAGAAATAATTCCATCACTGACTAGACTCAGATTTCCCCCACTCACAAACGGGGTGTCTGGATGATTCAGCGCCAGAATATCAATTCCATTATTCCCCTGAATATAAAGATTTCCTCCGGCTTGGGCTAAAAAAGGACTGGTTTGGTTATCCCTTACCAATACCGTATCCTTCGCCAATAGATTTAAATCCCCGGTTGTTACCAAAGAGGGTGCAACACCTTCCCCAACCGGAACTAAGGTTATATCCCCTTCAGCCGATAACGTTGCTGTGTATGCTGTTACCTGATTAACTACAATATCTCCAGCTTCTGCTTCCACATCCACCGCCGTGATTCCCGTCGCTTCAACCACACCGCCATTCGTCAACAATTCAGCTAACATTAACGGTTCAATCGCCAACAAATTCCCCTGATTATCCGTCGGTAATTCAACCTCCAAACTCAGCAGTTGTCCCTCCTGAGTCAACCGTACCCGACTCGTTCCCGGTACTGTCGTTACCGAAATATTACCCTCTGGTGCTGTCAAACTCCCTGTACTCAGCACCCCACCACCAATTAGCGAAAGATTCTGTCCCTCGGATACCTCTAAATCACCCGCATTAATAATCGCTCCGGGCTGCAACGTCTCAAACTTAAATCCATTCGGATTCCCGACTAAAGTGCTGTAACTATTGCTACCAAACGCCTCAAACCATCCCCCCTCAAAACCAATCCCCGTCGCTGTGGTTGCGGTAAAATCACCCGTAACATTCAGCCGAGCATTTTCACCAAAAATAATCCCCGCCGGATTCATTAAAAATAGATTTGATTGTCCCCCTGTTACCTGAATCAACCCATTAATCAGCGACGGTTCACCATTCACCACCCGCCCTAAAATATTCTGAATCTCTGGATTGGACAAAAAGTTAGCAATTTGGTTTGTATCGAGTCCAAACTGCTCAAAACTATGAAACAGATTCACCCCATCTCCGGAAACTGTACCCCCTTGGATATCGTAGCGGTTTCCCTCAGAAGTAACGGTGGTTTCTGTACCATCGGCGGCGGGGGTAATGGGTTGGGAGTAAGCAGGTTTTACAGCAGCAAACGTAACGGTTAATGCTAATCCTGCCAACAGCCGCCCCTGTCCTTGAGTGAAAATATTCATGGGGTATAGCAGATGCATATCTAAGAGTATTTAACCATAAATACTTCGTGGCTGTAAATAGATTGCGCCTTTTCACCGTAGGTTGGGTTTCGACTTCGCAAGGGCCCAACAGTCTAACCCCTTGGTGGTCTTACTTTGAAAACCTCTCTCCTGCAAGGAGAGAGGCTTTGAATTCTCCCCCTTCCGTGAAAAAAAAGCTTCGTCCTTTGCCATCTCCCGTGCAATAAAAGCGAAGCATCCTCTGTCCCACACCAGCCCTCACCCCCAGCCCCTCTCCCAAGCTTGGGAGAGGGGAGCAAGAGGGGAGCAAGAGGGGAGCAAGAGCATCCGATCCCCCTTCTCCCGTGCAACAAAAGCGAAGCATCCTCTGTCCTCCCCCCTCTTGTAGGGGGGAACGAGGGGGGTTGGGAGAAGGGGTTAGGGGATGAGGGGGAAATGTTGAGGAGTAGATAGACAAATCTCTACAGAGTTTTTGCAATTTGCAAGGGAAAGGGGATGGCGTTTCCCGGATTTTGTATTACACCCAGAAACTGTAGGGGCGCAAGGCTTGCGCCCTAAAGCGTGAACATCTGTTGTGTTCATTTGTCTATTGGACAAACCTCAAAAGCTAACTCATGGCGATAAAAACACACATTAAATTCCGCCAAAAAGTTTGTATGTCCCAGGATTACAGGCGCATCTCTTGATTGAGTCCAAGCAAATGCCAATAAGACAGGCGAAAACGGCACAACGATACCCGAGACCACCAAGCCTCGTGCTTCGTGATCAGCTAAATTTCCACTTAACTGAATCGGAACAGTTTGCTCTTCCCAGACTGCCCCTAACTGTACACCAATTTCGTAAGGTAGAACATTGACACTTGCACCCGTATCTACAAGTGCCATTACCTCGACAGTGCAGCTTCCATTGACAAGAGTGATAGGCAAATATGGCATGACACTCGAAAGTCCAAGGCTATTTATGCGCTCAATGAACGGGAATCGTTGACCATTAAGCATTAGTTTCTCTCCGTGCCGCCACCAAAAGATCCGACAAGGCTTGAACACTTGCCTGATCTGCTTGAGGAGACCAGACAACGGCTTCTGTTGATGCCAATTGATTCAAAAGTGCATTAGCTGAATCACTATTGCCTACAGGTTCTAGGCTGCATCCTTCCTCTTTAGCAACGGCAAGAAGCAGAAAGTGGATAAGTCGAAGTTTATCTTGATGAGAGAGTTGACTAACAGTGGGTAAAAGTTCGCTAAGAGACATATTGCTTATCTGAGAGGTTCAATACAGTTCTAGTCTAGTTGAAAGTAACCAAAGAGCGATATTGACATATCTTAGTTTGATATACCGTAGGGTGGGCATTGCCCACCAATCTTAAGCTGAATGTCGCTGACTTAAGCTGGGTTCGTAGTAGGCACGAAGCGTGCCAGAAGTGAAGACAGCACTTACTACAAACTCTAAAGTGCCATTTGTCTTAAGCTGTCACGCATTTAAATTGGGAATGGGTAGCGAGCAAGATGCTCGCACTACAAAGATTTTGCCATTCTTGACATTATGGTTTAAATGCCGAACAGCTTAATTCAATGCCATTCTTATGAGGTTGGAATTTCCCCTTCAAACGTCAGAAATCGCATCGGCTGGCGACACTCCACTCTTGACAGCGATGATACCAGGGAGGTATTCATCCATCATTTTCACATTGGTGTAAACCAACTGTTTGATGGTGTCTGAATCAAGAGAGTGATTTTTGACATTCGTGCTAGTCTTGTAACGAATCTCGCCATCATCGAAATTCAACTCAAAATTGCCGATAATCATGCCATAGTTGGCTCTCGATAGAAACTCTCCTACAGCTCGGCGCTTAGATTTGGGAATTTTAGTCGGGCATAAGCAGTAGAAGATAAACTGCTGCTGTGCTTCTATCGCTTGGGCATAACAGTTGTATTGGTCATTTTTGCCCTTAAACGCTAGGCGTAAGGCTGATTGTTTTTCTAGGTGGACATAGTGCCAATTGTCTTCTGTGAAGAAATTGACGATGGCGGCAAAAATGGGTTGTGTTGAGGGAATGTCTTCAGGTGTCACATTGGGAGTTTTCCTGTTATCGTATCGCCAAAGGATTAATACAAGGGTTGATGGATTGCCAATTTACTTAGTTTACAAGTAATCCTTAAGGCTGCTCATGGTTTTCTTTGAAGTTAACAATTTCTTCCGGGGCTGAATGAATTATTTTTATCACCTCCAAAGCCACATCAACCATTTCTTTAGCGCGAGGATCTGGCATTAATTTTAGCTCAATTAACTCATTGAGTAGTTTAGCAGCTTGAATACCAGATTTTAACAAGGCTTCTTGATATTCTTGTTGTAAGGTTTTAGAGGGAGTGGGGGTTGGGTTTTGGTCGGTTTTATTTTCCATGCTTATTATAATAATAAATCATTTGATTTTGATCATTCATCCTTGAGATAAGAATCACTTAAGACATCTTCTCCATTAAGAATTCTTCTAAATAAATGAGTAATATCTTGAGCTAAGTACATAGAACGTTCTACACTGCACGATCCCATGCTAACGCCATATACAGCCCAATTTCCGTGTCCTAAGCGGTTTTTAGGATCAAAATAATATAAATAATCACCTTGATCATCACCAAAGAAAACCATTCCAGGCAAACCCGTTGACCACACTGGATGTGGATTTAACTCACGTAAGTAGTCAGAATCAAAAAGATTGATAAACGCTTCACCAATTTCGAGTTCTCCGCCATCTGAATAGAGTAGCAATTTTCTATAAAGATCTGGAAAGTTAAGCTGAAGTTTATTTTCTACTGCCACTATTGCTTCTTCAGAAGTCGGTCTAGCAGGAGTCCATCCTTGATTTTCGTAAGGCATTAACAAATTCACTAATACGTTATCATTATTCATTAAACAATTTCTCCATAAATTTAGTCGTTTAACTTAAATTAGATTGATGAGAAAGCATTTTTTATTGCCAACCTAAAACTTGTTGGCAATCTCCAAATATACTTGCACGAGTATTAGTATCAGTTATTTTATCCCATATTCCTTTATAATATTCGTCAATTTGTTTAAGGACATCACTAATAACATTTTCAGGGACTCCTGCTAATCTTAAGTCTTCTATCATAAGTTCACGTTCTTGAAGAAAAGTACGTTGGTCTACTGTTGATCCTCTAGAAACTTGTCGATTAGTAATAATTTGATGTGGACTATCAGCAAAACTGTCACGCAATACAATTGACGGCGGATCATTTGAATTGTAAAGACTACCTAAACGTTCTCTGCCCCAGTCATCTTGTAATGGATGATGAGCTTGGAAAAAGTTATCCGCACCTCTTGTTGGCTTGCCGCGCTTATAGGGAGCAATGGTATATTCTACTATTGTTCTTCCATCATTTACATTAGTCACAACCCAACGATTTTGGGAATCTAGACTAGCCTGTATGGTTTTACCTGTTTTTGTAGTTTTAGTCCAAATTTTTGTTGCTTCATCATATTCAAAACCATGTCTATCTAGTAAGGCTTTATTATCAACGTCAATAGCCTCTACAACTTCATCTTTTACTTTCCTTGTTCTAACATCCTGTAACTGTCGTTCAAGCTTTTGAATTTCATCAGCAACTCCTTCAGGATCAACTTTAGCTCTTTCTTCCAAATCCTTTAACTTGTCTAAAAGATGACGATTTTTAGGATCAGCTAATTCTTCAGCAAATTCTGTAGCAAGTTCACCACAAGTTGAACAACGTACTATTTTACCACTTGCCAGCACTTTCAATGTATGACCATCGGGAGTAATCCGTTTAGCCATTACCCCTTGTAATAACATTTCGATGCCATCATCACCATATTTCGCTATGACATCATCCGCATTTTTAATAAATAGTTCAGCAACTTCTGGATTTTTAATAATGGTTTCTATAATTTCAGGACTATTTTTAATTAATGGTAAAACGTCATCACCGTATTTAACCAATATCTCTATGGCGTCATCACCGTATTTAGTAAATAGTTCTACTGCATCATCACCATATTTAGCAAATATCTGGATTACATCATCACCGTATTTAGTGGCTAGTCTGACAATATCATCTACATACTTCAGACCCTTCCCAAGATACTTACCACCTTTAGCAAAGTAACCTACATAGGGAATAATGGCGAGAGCTGATAACCCAGCATTAACCCAGTCCCCTTCGGCTGCATACCAAATCGTATTGAGAAGATCCGCTACAGCAGATACAATCCATCCGTATACTGGGATTAAATCTGCCACGAGTCCGACAACATCTAAAATACCATGTCCCCAAGCACTAATTGCTGGATAGGTTTCGTTCCACCATTTAACAACCATCTCAGCTTTTTGTTGCAGATACTTAGTAAAGACAGTGCTATATTCTTGGAAGACTTTCCAACAACGAGTTAAACCCGGAAAAGTAGATTCCATCCAACCTTGAAGCTTACCCCATTGTTTCTGTACAAAACCAGCAGCAGGCTGAATAACATTCTCATCAACCTTTCCAGCTACCCAATCAACTTGATTTTTTGACCAATCCGCTACTTGACCTGCTTTTTCCTTAGACCATTCCCATCCAGCTTGAATCCCTTCACCCGCTTGGTTAAGGAGTTTTTCCCCTTCTTGTTTAGGATTCTTGATAAAATCAATCGCGTAAGTTCCGGCGGTATCTACGACATCAACGGCTTTATGTCCATAGTTGTCTACGAATTCAGATGCTTTGTTTCCTTTCTCTTCAATAAAGGTAGACGCACCGCTACTCTTGTCATCTATAAACGTTGCTGCACCATTTCCTTTCTCTTCAACCAAGTTAGACGCGCTACTACTCTTGTCATCTATAAAGGTTGCTGTGTTATTACCCGCCGTTTCGACAAGATTAGCCGCCGTACTATTTTTATCCTCTAACCAGTTGGCAACATCGCTACTCTTCTCATCTATAAATGTGGCGGTTTGGTTTCCTTTGTCTTCAATAAAGTTAGAAACATGAGTGCTTCCCTCATTTATCAAATCTGCCGCACTGTTTCCTTTCTCTTCAACAAAAGTGGCAACACTACTACTCTTTTGCTCCAACCATTGTGAGCTATTATCAACTTCATTCCGTAAACCAGAGACGGCGGAATCTTTAGCTCGTTCCAAGCCAGAGATAGTTGAATTAACTTTTCCAGAAAACCATTCTAAAATGGCACTTCCTTTTTCACGAACACTTGATGCAAACGCCTGACCTTTTTCCTTGACAGATGATAAGAAAGCATTGCCTTTATCCGCCAACCAATTAACCGCAGGCGTTACATTTGCACCGACCCAGGCTTTTGCACCATCAACCTTTTCACCGACCCAGGCTTTCGCACCATCAACCTTTTCACCAACGAACGCCTTAGCGCCATCAACCTTCTCACCAACCCAGGCTTTCGCACTATCAACCTTTTCACCAACAAATGCCTTAGCGCCATCAACCTTCTCACCAACCCAGGCTTTCGCACTATCAACCTTTTCACCAACAAACGCCTTAGCGCCATCAACCTTCTCACCAACCCAGACTTTCGCACCATCAACCTTTTCACCAACAAACGCCTTAGCGCCATCAACCTTCTCACCAACCCACGCCCTTGCACCTGCGGTCTTCTCGTCAACCCAATTCCAAGCCGTTTCCGCTTTACCACCTATCCATTCACGCGCCGAATTCACCTTGTCAGCCACAAACTCTTGGGCTTGACCCGCTTTATCTTGAATAAAGTTCCAGCCTTCCTTGGCTTTACCACTTAAAACCGACCATTTTTCATTAACCCATTGACCAACTGCACCGACTTGTTCTTGTACCCATTGCGTAGCTGTGCCAATCTTTTGAGTCAGAGGATTCCAAACATCCTCCTGCACCCAATTACTAAATTGATTCCATTTTTCGCTAACTACCTTAATTACCGGGTTAGCCTTGAGCATGAAATTAAGCCATGCTTCCTGTGCTTCTTGTTTCAGGCTTTCCCAAGCTTGACCTAATTGTTTAGCCGCATTACTAGGGAAATTGTCAAGATTGTTGACAAACGCTTGGGCTTTACCTTGGTAGCGAGCGCATAATTCTCCAGCTTCACCATCTAAAGAAGATATCGTGTCTTTGGCATCCTTCTCTAATTTTGACCAACCTTGTTCAACTTCACCCGCCGAATCCGTGGCTTGCGCTTGAATCCCTTGTACTTCTTGACTAACTTGATTCTCTAGAGTTTCTTGTTCGGCAATTGTTTCATCTTGCAGACTGGCTTCATCCGTTTGTAATCCTTGGACGGTGTTTTGAGTCTCAGCTTGCAGTTCATCGCCCTTAGTTTTGCTTTCAGAGGTTAACTCGTCTCCCTTGGTTTTGCCGTCAGCAGTTAACTCATCGCCCTTGGTTTTACTCTCAGAGGTTAACTCGTCTCCCTTGGTTTTACTGTCCGAGGTTAATTCATCACCCTTAGTCTTACTCTCAGACGTTAACTCATCGCCCTTAGTTTTGCTTTCAGAGGTTAACTCGTCTCCCTTAGTTTTCCCGTCAGCAGTTAACTCATCCCCCTTAGCTTTACTCTCAGACGTTACCTCATCGCCTTTAGTCTTACTCTCAGCGTTTAACTCATCCCCCTTAGCTTTACTCTCAGAGTTTAATTCATCCCCCTTAGCTTTACTCTCAGCGTTTAACTCATCGCCTTTAGCTTTACTCTCAGAATTTAACTCATCTCCCTTGGTTTTACCGTCAGCAGTTAACTCGTTCCCTTTATTTCTTGCTTCGTTATCAACGTCTGACTTTTTACCCTCAGACTCCGCTTGTAAATCACCCTTCTTACTATTAGCCTCCCCTTCAAGGGAATCTAAAAGCCCTTTTGCCCAATCAAGGGAATCTCCAGCTACATCGCCAATGGCATTACCAACATCCTGAATAACATTTCTTTGAACAACTTGACCGGATTTAACTTGCTGTTCATCAACTGGCTTAACGGATGCATTACCTTCAGCATCTTTTACCACCACAGATTCTTCCGCAGGTGCAACGTCTTCCTTAACGTTTGGTTCTACCGCTTTTTTCTCGACTTCAGAAGGTTTAGTGTCTTTAGCTTTCGGTTCAGGCGTTTCCTTAACCTCTGGTTCAGATGGAGGTTTAGTTTCAGGCGGTGCTTTCTCCTCTGGTTGTACTTGGGGTTTTTCCGGTTCCGCTGGTTCCGGTGCTTCAGTCGTAGGCTCAGGCGTTGCGTCTTGTTTAGGTTCAGCCGGAGCGACATCTGCTGGTTTGTCTTCTACTTGAGGCGTTTGTGTCGCACCCTCTTTAATGTCGGGAGTTGCTGTAACTTGAGGAGTTTCTGTCGCCGGAGGAGTTTCTTTGGCGGGTTTGTTAATTTGCTCAACTTGCGGTTTAGGTAAAGGTTCAGAGGTGGGACTATCTTTACCCGATGGGGGAGTCGCCGCAAATTTTTGTTTAGCTTGTTGTAGGGCTTGTTGTAAAGCCGCTTGAGGTTCCTGACTCGGATCAACAGTTTGAGCAACATTTTGATCAGTATTATCCATCTGATCCTGCTGCTGTTGCCACATAGCCGTTAAAGATGTTCCCTGATTGGCTTGACTTAAATCAGGGGTTTGGATACCTCCAGCACCTGTATTGGCTGTTTTTGTATTAGCTGGAGTTTCAGCCGCTTTTCGGTGGGGTTGGGTTTTCCCTTCAGTATCAGTCTGTGCAGATTCAGCTTCGGGTTGAGGCGCAGTACCTTCTGTCTCTGGTTTAGGTTCTTTTGTGGGTGCTGAGGTAGCTGGAGATTCAGTTGAACTATCTTGTGCTTTGGATTTAGCTTCGGGTTTGGATGCTGGCGCAACTTCGGGTTTATTTGTACCCCCTTGTGCTTCGGGTTGGGTTTCTGTGGAGGGTGCTGGGGTGGCTGGGGATTCAGTTGAATTATCTTGTGCTTTGGATTTAGCTTCAGGTTTGGGTGCTGGCGCAACTTCGGGTTGAGTTTCAGTATCTTGTGCTTCCGATTTCGCCTCTGTCGTGGGTGCGGCTTGAGGAGGTGGCTCGATTTTCCCTTGGGGTTGATTAGACGATTGAGGTTGAGCCGGAGCAGGTTTTTGTACCGCTTGAGTCTCTGTCTCTGTGACTAACGGCTTATCCACCTTAGCTTCTGCAACATCCGGTGAAGTTTCCGTTGGCTGAGATTCTGCACCTGTGGCTGTTTGAGCATTAGGCGGTGGAAGTTCTTTAGCCGGAAGTGGCGGGGAATTCTTATCTACAGATATTTTATACGGATTTTTGTTGGATGTAGCTGGAGACTCTTGCTCCTCAATCGTCTTAGCTTGTAGCGTCGGAGTGAGGTTATCTCCCTGTAACGATAATGGGTTTTTATTCAAACCCCTAGCACCCGCTATATCAGCTTTCGCCTGAATGGTTCCTGTGTGCGTTTCCTCTTCCTTCTCTTTTTGTTCCTGCTCACAGGCGGAACATGAGCGCTGAACCGTTTCTGACTGACTCGATTGCTGAACATTAAACCGATTCAACCCATTGAAGACAGAATAAGTTCTCTGTTCTATTTTGGGGTGATACTGTTCTAACTCATTCTGAAACACATTCCTCTGCACCGGAGGAAACTCTTTGCGCTGAACCGTTTCCTCTTCCTGACTCTCTGTCGCTTCCGCTTCTGAAACCTCTGGCTGTTGAGCGTTATCTTCTAACCCTGCATCAGTGGACTTCTCCTGTACAGGTTGCGGGGGTGGGGTTTGAGGGACATTAACCGGGACATTAAGACCGTTATAGCCGACAAAGGCGGACTGATCCAGTTTCTGTTGTAAAAACGCCCTCTGTTCCTCCGGTGAGCGTCGCACCACAGGTTTCTGGGGTTTCGGAACTTTGAAACGGCGTCGCTGCAACGGATTCAGCTCGGACTTCCGACTCAAAGGTGAGAAATTTGGTTTGCGGATGGGTTCTCGGAAAGACATGACCAGAAGTTACCGCTTCTAAAAACCTAGACAAACCTACCCACAAGTAATTCTGTCTTGGTATAAGTCCACGGTGTAACTTTTGGTCGATGACCGTTAACGCTTGCGCTTGGCTGATACCCGGCGTTGTTGCTCGATATCAGCCTTAACCAACGGCTCCCAGTTAGAGACACAGTAGTAATCGTGTCTACGATTGACTACAGGGCATCGACCAATAAAATTATTAAATTGATATAGAGCACTCCATACGTGCTTTCTCGGATTCACTCCGAGATAGGCGGACACAGAGCGCGGCAATCTCTCACTATACTTCATTCCTCTTCTGGCAATTGCCAGAGCCGCTACCACATCAGATGATAGTCCATACATCCGACTATATTTAACCAATCCAATCAAACTCGTGTAAGCTGGA